>JAIRWE010000052.1 GCA_031253365.1 Oscillospiraceae bacterium
GGGGAGAACCGCCGCCGTGTTGCAGTTCCTCAACCGCAACGTGAAGGTGACGGTCGAGACCGACGCGAACGCCGTTCCCGAGAACTGCTTTATTGTCACCCGCAAAGAAAGCGGGTTCATACCCGCGCGGGAAGTTGAAATCGACGAGTTGGGTTCGACCGGCGAATATGTCGTTTACGCCTACGGGGAAAGGGCGGTAATGTACGCCAATTCACAAAAGGAATAAAAGGCGGGTATGCGTGATTATGAAGTTTTCGGGATTAACGGCATAAGGCTGTTCGTGTCGAAGGAACACCGCGCGGGAACCGATTCCGTCCTCCTCGGCAAATTCGCGGGGGCTGTCCGCGGTAAGACGCTGTGCGATTTATGCTCCGGCTGCGGGGTAATCCCCGCGGTGCTGTGCGCCGACAGCCCGCGTCCGCCGAAAAAAATCTTCGCGGTGGAAATTCAGCCGTCTGCGGCGGATTTATTAAGGCGTACCGCCGCCGAAAACAACCTCGGTTTCATCGAGGTTGTTCAAGGCGATTTACGCGATGACGGAATACTTTCCGCGATAGGGCGCGAGAGCGTGGATTTGGTAACGGCGAATCCGCCGTATTATCCGATAAAAAGCGGATTTGAGCGTTCTTCGGGCGCGCAAAGGGCGGCGCGGTATGAAATCTGTTGTTCCGTGGGGGACGTCGTCCGCGCGGCGGCATATTTGCTGAAATTCGGCGGCGAGTTCAAAATGTGCATGGCGGCGGAAAGGCTGACCGATTGCGTCTGTTTGATGAGGGAACACAGACTTGAACCGAAAGAAATCGTTTTTGTTCCTTACGGAAAAAATAAAACGGCGAGGTTGCTTTTAATCAGCGGGAAAAAAGGCGGAAAACCGGGGGTTAAGACGGTATGGAGATGATAAAGGGCGCGTTATACCTCGTCGGAACGCCGATAGGGAACCTTTCGGATATGTCGGCGCGCGGGGTTGAAACCCTTAAAAGCGTCGATTTTATCGCGGCGGAAGACACGCGCGTGACAAGGAATCTCTTATCGCGGTATGAAATAAACACCTGCCTCATTTCCTGCCATGAACATAATATCGCCGCCAAAAGCGAAAAAATCGTTTCCCGCCTTGAAAGCGGCCAGTCCTGCGCCTTCGTGACCGACGCCGGGATGCCTTGCGTTTCCGACCCCGGCGAAACGCTTGTCCGCCTTTGCGCCGAAAAAGGGCTTCCCGTTCTCGCGGTTCCCGGAGCGAGCGCGTTGACGGCGGCGTTGGCTGTTTCGGGGCTGAGTACCGCGCGGTTTTGTTTTGAAGGCTTCTTGAGCGTTTCAAAAAAGCAAAGAACGGCGCGGCTCAACGCCTTGAAAAACAGCCCGTATACGCTGATTTTTTACGAAGCGCCGCACAAGCTGAAAAACACACTCTCCGATTTGCTGAAATTCCTCGGCGACAGAAAAATCGCGGTTTGCCGCGAACTCACGAAACTGCACGAGGAGGTTATACGCGGCAGCGTTTCCGAAATAATCGCGCGTTATGAAGCCGTGCCGCCGAAGGGTGAATTCGTACTCGTCGTTCAAGGAAAACGGGCGACCCGGGAAGAAGAAGAAACGCTTACGCTCGCCCAAGCCGCCGAAATGGCTTTGAATCTGCGCGACGACGGCGTGCGGCTGTCCGAGGCGGCGAAAATCGTTTCGGAACAAACGGGCTTGAGGAAGTCGGAAATTTACAGTAAATCCATTGAGGTTGACAGCTCTGAATCCGAAATTTGCCGTGAACCCTTTGAAGTTTACAAGGAGGAATAATATGTCCGCAATCAAAAAAAATTGGCTGTTCCCGGCAATCGCGGCTGTTCTGACAATCATCGCGGCGGCGGCGTATTTGCTTTTCAAAATCGGGCAGGAAAGCGCCAATCACGAAAAATGGAAGGACTATGACGATTACGGCTGGGCGTAAAGGGCGGCGAAAATGCTTAAACGGCTGATATTGGCCATAGCGGCGTTGCTGTTGGTTTGCGCGGGGCTTTGGCTCGTTCTCTTCCTCAACGGCGCGAGTACGTTCGGCGAACTGCTTGACAAGCTCTTGAACTACGACGGGAAAAAGCCGTCGAACTCGCGCGTCGCTGTCAATGTGTATGAGTTGACAAACGATAACGCCGACAATTTCAAGAATGTGTTTGACAGCGAGCTGGAAAACGCCTTGAAAAGGTGGTTCGTCGAATACAATCGGGTTTTGGGAACGCTCGCGGATAACGCGGACGCGTTCGGCGCGTTGTACGACGCCTATTCGCCGAGCCGCGCCGTTGACGCCCTCGTCCTCGAAAGGCTCGTAAAAACGCGCCGACAGTGTTCGGCGCCGCTGACGTTTTCCGTCTGCGACGTCGGATTGCGGCTGATTTCCGCGGCTTACGCCGACGTGGAGCTGGTCGAAATCAAAGTGAACGAATGTTTTGCAACCGTCTTTGACGGATTCGGGGAAAAAATGAGCTCATACGCCGGGACGGAACACTTTTTCGTGTTCGAGAAAATCGGAGGGAATTGGCTTGTCCGCAGACACGAAAGCGATTCGGCGTTCGCCCTTTACATAACGGGCGAGTTGGACAAAATCATCGCGGAAAACGGTTACGCGCGCGGGCAGTTGACCTCGGGGGCGATTGAGGCTTACGTTTCGACTTTGGGGGGCGTTTTGGAACGCGAAACGTATTATTATCCCGCCGAAAAAGGCGCAAAAAGCGCGGATTTCCCCTACGACAGGGCAAAAGCGACGGAATATGCCGCCGCTCAAACGGAAAGGGAGAAAATCAGGCGCAACGCCGTTTTCCCCTCCTACGCGCGCAACGGAACGAACTTCGTTTCCCAGTGCCTGAACGCGGGCGGCGCGCCCGAAAATTCGGCGTGGAACGGCACGACGGCGTCCTGGATTAACGCCGACGCCTTTTACGAATACGTTTCTTCCGAAAAAAGCATAATCGCGGCGGGCGTATGCGGACGCCGAGAAGGGGAGGCGGGCGACGTGATACAGTTTTTGGACGGCGGGGGCGGCGCGGCGCAAAGCGCGTTGATTACGGCAAAATACGCCGACGAATATCTCATAACCGCCAACAGCGAGGATTTTTCGATGTTTCCCGCGGCGGCTACGGGATTTGACATAATAAGGGTGATAAAAATTTACGGTTTCAATTAAATTCACGGTTTTCCGAAGGAGGTTGCAACATGAAAAAAGTGAGGAAAGCGGTAATTTTGGCGGCTGGGCTGGGAACGCGCGTTCTCCCCGCGACAAAGGCGGTTCCGAAAGAAATGATAATGATAGTCGATAAGCCCGCCGTTCA
>JAIRWE010000149.1 GCA_031253365.1 Oscillospiraceae bacterium
TATCTCGGCGATTTTACGGCGAAGGTCTTTTACGTTATACCCGTAGCCCTGTTGACCGAACCCGCCGAAACAGTTCAAGTCCTGGCGTATCTGCGAGGCGGTAAGCTTCATCCGCTCCGACAACTCACGCGAGGAAATTTTTTCCCGCCCCTCGTTTATAAGCCCCCCGAGAAACCGATAATACCGCGGCAATCTCCTTATCACCGACTTGGAAATGTTCGAGTTTTTCATCGTACCCATCCGTCATACCGTCACTCCCCGCCGTGAATAACAGATTTCAGGTTCTTATCTATTTCTGTTATAAACTCCCGTGTGTCGACTTTCCTTTTTTCCGCGAGGGTCGAAACCGCGTGTAAATCCCCCGTCATAACGCCGCTTTCGATGGTTTGTATCGCCGCTGTTTCCAGCTTTTCGGCAAACGCCGAAAGTTCTGCCAATCCGTCAAGCTCCCCGCGCTTTTTGAGCGCGCCGGCCCACGCGAACAGCGTCGCCATGGAGTTGGTGGAAGTCTTTTCACCTTTGAGATGCTTGTAATAATGCCGCGTCACCGTACCGTGAGCGGCTTCGAACTCGTAAACGCCGTCGGGGGAAACCAGCGCGGAAGTCATCATTCCGAGGCTTCCGAAGGCGGCGGCGAGCATATCCGACATAACGTCCCCGTCGTAATTCTTGCAAGCCCAGACGTACCCGCCTTCCGAGCGCATTACCCGCGCCACGGCGTCGTCGATTAAGGTGTAGAAATATTCCGTTCCCGCCGCCTCGAAAGCGCTTTTGTACTCATTGGAGTAAATTTCCTCAAAAATATCTTTGAACCGATGGTCGTATTTTTTGGAAATTGTGTCCTTCGTCGCGAACCAAAGGTCTTGCCCCGTATCAACGGCGTAATTGAAGCAGGAACGCGCAAATCCCGCTATGCTTTTATCGGTGTTGTACTGCCCCTGAATGATTCCGCCGCTTTCCGTGAATTCGTGGATAGGACGCTTGGTGACGCCGCCGTCCCTGTCGGTTACGAGAAGCTCGGCTTTATCCCCTTCGCCGACCTCGATTTCGGAATTCTTATAGACGTCGCCGTAAGCGTGACGGGCGATTGTAATCGGCTTGGTCCACGTCGGAACCAGCGGGTTTATGCCCTTTACCGTTATCGGCGCGCGGAACACCGTGCCGTCCAAGATGGCGCGGATTGTGCCGTTGGGCGACTTCCACATCTCTTTAAGGTTGTACTCCTCCATTCTTTGTGCGTTGGGGGTAATCGTGGCGCATTTCACCGCCACGCCGAACTTTTTCGTAGCTTCGGCGCTTTCGACGGTGACGCGGTCTTCCGTCGCGTCGCGATTTTTCAGGCTTAAATCGTAATACTCGGTTTTCAAATCGATATACGGAAGAAGGAGAATATCTTTAATCATTTTCCACATAACGCGGGTCATTTCATCCCCGTCCATTTCAACCAACGGAGTCGTCATTTTAATTTTTTCAGCCATTTTGTTATCTCCCTTCAGGTGTTATTTTTGTGAGATTAAGCAACCCGCCCGCGAGAATAATATCCCTCTCGCGTTCGGATAAGTCGCGGTTGAGCGCGACCGCGCGACCGTTCACTTTAAGCGTTATATCTTTGTTATTCCCGATTTCTTCCTTTACAAGCGGCATTTCAAGCGTGTCGCCCCGCTCGATTTCGTCATAATCCCCCTCGTTTCGGAACGTCAGCGGAATAATCCCGTTGTTGATTAAATTCTGCCTGTGTATCCTCGCGAACGACTTGCAGACAACCGCCTTTATTCCGAGGAACAGCGGCGCTAAGGCGGCGTGCTCGCGGGAGGAACCCTGCCCGTAGTTGTGACCGCCGACTATAACGCTGCCGCCTTTTTCCTTCGCCGCTTTCGCGCGTTCGGGGAATGTTTCGTCAACAGCGGTGAAGCAGTATTCGCTGATTGCGGGGATATTGGAGCGCAGCGGAAGTATTTTCGCTCCCGCCGGCATGATATGGTCGGTGGTGATGTTGTCGCCGACTTTAAGAACAACTTCGGCGCGGATAACGCCGTCAAGCGGTCGGTTGACGGGCAGCGGCTTGATATTCGGGCCGCGCGGGACTTCGACGCTTTCGGCGTCGGCTTTCGCGGCGGGCTTGATTACCATGTTGTCGTTGAGCAAGAATTTTTCCGGCATTACGTAAGGCGGCATTTTTCCTAAATTTCGCGGGTCGGCGAACACGCCGGCAACCGCCGAAGCCGCAGCCGTCTCGGGTGAAACGAGGTAGACCTGCGCGTCCTTCGTGCCGCTCCTGCCTTTGAAGTTGCGGTTGAAAGTCCTCAGCGACACGCCCTCGGAGCAAGGCGACTGCCCCATCCCTATGCACGGACCGCAGGCGGATTCGAGAATACGCGCCCCCGAAGCGATTAAGTCGCTTAAAGCCCCGTTTTCAGCCAACATATTGAACACCTGCCTGGAACCCGGCGCAATCGACAAATCAACGTTTTCCGCGACGGTTTTGCCTTTGAGAATATGCGCCGCTTTAAGCAAATCCTGCAATGAGGAATTGGTGCAGGAACCTATGCAGACTTGATTTATTTTCGTACCCGCCAGCTCACTCACGCTTTTTACGTTATCGGGGCTGTGCGGGCAGGCGGCGAGAGGCTCCAATTCCGAAAGGTCGATTGTCACGGTTTTATCGTAAACCGCGTCGCCGTCGGCGGAAAATTCCGCATAATCCGCCTCCCTGCCTTGCGCTTTAAGAAACTGCCTTGTCAGTTCGTCGGAAGGGAATATCGAAGCCGTCGCGCCGAGTTCCGCCCCCATATTCGTAATCGTGGCGCGTTCGGGGACGGAGAGCGTCTTAACGCCCTCGCCGAAATATTCCATAATTTTTCCCACGCCGCCTTTCACGCTCAATTTCCGCAAAACCGCCAAAATAACATCCTTTGCCGAAACCCAGTCGTTAAGTTTGCCCGTCAGCTCGATTCCGACGATTTCGGGATAGACCGTGTAATAAGCGCCCCCGCCCATGGCGACGGCGACGTCGAGACCGCCCGCGCCGACGGCAAGCATACCTATACCGCCGCAGGTAGGCGTGTGAGAATCGGAGCCGACGAGCGTTTTCCCGGGTTTGCCGAAACGCTCTAAGTGTACCTGATGACAAATTCCGTTGCCGGGACGCGAAAAATATATCCCGTGCTTTTTCGCCGTGCCGCCGATAAAACGATGGTCGTCCGCGTTCTCAAAGCCGGATTGCAGCGTGTTGTGGTCAATGTAAGCCACGCTTAGTTCGGTTTTTACGCGCTCTATCCCCATGGCTTCAAACTGTAAGTACGCCATGGTTCCCGTCGCGTCCTGGGTGAGTGTTTGGTCGATTTTCAAACCGATTTCCGCGCCTTTTTCGGGTTTTCCGTCGATAATATGCGCGTTTATGATTTTTTCCGCGAGAGTTAAGCCCATTTACCTTCGCCCTCCTTTATTTTGAAATTTTAGCCATGAGCAAAACACAATAAACCTTGCATTTAAGCGACTTTACACTCATGGCAAAATCATAAAATCACTACAAAAGTATAGAAATAATCAGCCCCTTATGGTATAATTATAA
>JAIRWE010000078.1 GCA_031253365.1 Oscillospiraceae bacterium
ATTCGGCGGACGGGATGTGGCGCGCCTATATCAGGTTTCCCGACCTGAATATGCGCGAAGTCGACGTTTACTGGGTGAAATGGTTTGAAAGCTATTCGGCGTTCATGCTCCATTACGCCGCTTTGGCGCAGGAGCTTCGGTGCGAAATGTTTTGCGTCGGCTGCGAAATGTCGGGAACGGAACACAAGACCGACTGCTGGCGTGAGTTAATCGGGAAAATCCGCGAGGTTTATTCCGGCGCCTTGGTTTACAACACCAATCACCACCGCGAAGACGCGTTGCCGTGGTGGGACGCCTTGGACTATATGGGGACGTCGGCGTATTATCAGGTCGGCGAAAACGGCGCCGAGCGGGATAATATGCTTGCCGAATGGGAAGCGGTGCGCGAACGCCTCGGCGCGATTTCGGACAAAACAGGGAAAAAATACATATTCATGGAAATAGGGTGCCGCTCCGCGAAGGGTTGCAGCGCGATGCCGTGGGATTTTTCACACAAGGAATTCCCTTTCTCGGAAGATGAGCAGGCGGACTTTTACGAAACCTGCCTTGACGTTTTTATGAAAGACGGGCGGTTCGCGGGGGCGTTCTGGTGGGACTGGTCAACCGTGATTTACGACACCGTACCGGAAGCGAAGCGCGATTTGGGGTTTAACATACACCTGAAAAAGGCCGAAACGGTCATAAGGGAAAAATATGCAAAATGAATCGGAACTGAACCTGTGGGAATATTTACGGGAAACTAACAAGCCCCTCGTCCTTTACGGAACGGGCGACGGCGCGGATAAAATCCTTTCCGTCATGGAAAAGCGCGGCTTAAAGCCGTCGGCGTTCACGGCGAGCGACGGCTTCATACGCGGGCAAACATTCCGAGGGTTCGCGGTGGAACCGCTCGATGAAATAAAAAAACGCCTCGGGAATTTCATCGTTCTCATTTGCTTCGGAACGGACAGGGGGGATGTGCTGGAACGCTTATACGCCCTTTCCGAGAAATACGAGGTGTTCGCCCCCGACGTTCCCGTCGCGGGGGAGGACGTGTACGACGACAAATACCTGTCTTCCCACGCCGACGCGTTAGCCGAAGCGCGCGGGCTGTTCTCCGACGAAAAATCCCGCGAAGTGTTCGACGGGTGGGTAAATTACAGGCTGAGCGGAAGAATAGACATTCTCGACAAGATATGCACGCCGAGGGAAGAGGCGCTTTCCCTGCTCGGAGTAAAGGGCGGCGGGGACGAGTTTTTTGTTGACGCGGGCGCGTATAAAGGGGACACGGTAGACGAGTTTTTGCGGATTACCGGGAAAAAATTCAGGAAAATAATCGCCATTGAACCCGACGCCAAGAGCTTCATGGCTTTGAGGCGCAGGTTCTACGCCTTAGGGAGCGGGGTTTTCATACCGGTGAACGCGGCGGCGTGGAGCGGGGAAACCACGCTCGCTTTCTCCGCGAGAACCGGACGCGGCGAAAGCGCGTTTTCGCGCGGCGACGGCAGGCGGGTTGAAATCGCGGCGGTCGGCATAGACGGGCTGTGCGCGAACGAAAAGCCCACGCTCATTAAAATAGACGCGGAAGGGGCGGAGTCCGAGATTCTCAAAGGCGCGAAAAGCGTTATCTCAAAACACCGCCCGAAAATAATATTGGCTTTATACCACCGCGCGCGGGATATGTACTCTCTTCCGATTGAGGTTCGCGCGCTTAACCCGCGTTATAAAATGTATCTGAGGAAAACGCGGTGTATTCCCGGCTGGGAGTTTAATTTATACGCCGTATAAGCCGCGGAATTTTCCGCCGAAAAGCGGCGAAAAGGGGTTTTCGGGGGTTGCCGTCGGAAGGAAGGTAATAAACAATGCGGAGAATAGTCTTTATCGTTCTTATAGTGTTGGTTGTCGCCGTCACGGGGTTCTTTTGCTGGCGCGAGTTCACCGTACCCGATATAACCTACGTCGCGGATTACCCGGACGACGGCTTGGCTGACAACCATTTCGCCTTAAAGCGGCTTTACGCCGCCGTTGTGGATGAGGAAGCGTTCGCGAGCGAAGTGGAAGGGCTTCTTACCATGACCGAATTCACGGAAGACGAAATGATGGCGGCGGCACTCGCCTCCGGCACACCGGAATTCTATCCCGTTTTTTATTACAGCGTCTACAACGTCGGGGACGAAACGCGCCTTAACGGTTATATAAAAATCGAGCTGGCGAAAAACCAAAGCGAAACAAGGTTTATGCTCGGCAGCGTAAATCTGGAAGCGGTGGCGCAGGGCTTCACGATTGACAAGGTCGAAGTCACCCCGCCCGAAAAAACAAACAAAGCCGGAAAAAGTATCATCTCCGACGACAAAACGCAAATGGCAATCGTCGACTTCAACAAATCCGGCGGTTTTGAAATCACTCTCGGCGGCAATTCCGGCACGATGACTCTGCGGTACGTTTACAGCGTGGCGGTTGATACTTTCCTGAACAAAACCGTTTTGGAAGACCAACTGCTGATTGTTCACGCCAACATCGGCGTTGACGACGGCGGAAACGTAACCGTGGAATTCACCAACGAACCGTACTCAAGCCTTATTGATTTGGAGGGAACGGCGTAGCGCCCGCTTACGCTTTCACGTCGCTGTATTCCCGCACAAACTCCGTGAAAGCCTCGTCGTCCATCGGTTTGGCGTAAAAATACCCTTGATGCAGGTCAACCCCTTCGATGTACTCCAGCTGCTCCTCCGTTTCAATCTTCTTCACGCAGACGGAAACGCCGTAATCCCGCGCCCGTTTAAGCAGCGAACCCGTGACCATCCGCTCGAAATCATCCTCATAAACGGTCGTGAACAGCGTAATGTCGGCTTTGACGTAATTGATACACGAATGTTTCATCAACGTGGGAACGGCATAATGCGAACCGAGGTTGTCGACGATTATGGAAACCCCCAGTTTCTTCAAGGCGCCCAACACGGACGAAACGGTTTCATAATGGGCGACTATGGTCTGCTCCTCAATCTCAATGGCAAGCGCGTCGGGTTGCAGACCGCTTTCGATAAGCGCCTTTTCCACCATGGAAATTATCGCGCGCGTGGTAAGCTCGCGTTTGGTCGTGTTGACGCTCACGAAAAAGTCGGGGTCGTACTCCTTGCGCATTTTTTTGCAAAACTCGCAGGCTTGTTTAAGCACCCAGGAATCTATGGCTATATCAAGCCCCATGCTTTCCGCCAGCAGTATAAGCCGCGCCGGGGGCGAATTTTCGTCCGATATGGCGATAAGCGTTTCGCACCCGAGGGCGTGATGCCCGTCCGAACCGAAAACGGGCTGGAACCGCACGGTAATCCCCTCCATGCCGTTTTCGACCGCGTTGCGAAGCGTCTGCGCGCGCTTATAGTCGTTTTCGGCGGGGAGTTCAAATTCCCTCGCGAAGAACGCGTAGGTGTTCGCGCCGTACTCAATCGCCTTATACACGGACATCGTCGCGGCGCGATAAATTTCCTCAATGGCGGTTCCCGTTTCGGGATAAGGGGCGGCGCCCGTTCCTATTTCAAAAAAATGCTCGCTCCCGTCGTGTTCCCAAGGCTGGCGGAAACGCGCGGTCAATTCCTCGCAAAAGTCTTTCGCCCGCGCGGCGTCGGTATTCCTTAACAAAACAATGAAAACGTTATCCGAGAAACGGTAGGGTTCCGCGCCGTACCCGTCCATTTCGGCGACATACCGCAACACCTTGATAATCAGTTCGTTCGTGAAGCCGTGTCCCATAAGGTGGTTCAAATTCTTTATGTTCGTTATCTTGAACGCCAAAAGCACGCCGGGCGTCCCGCTCTCAAGTTCTTGCGAAAGGTCGCCGTTCAAGGCGGTTTTGTTCTTCACGCGAAGAACGGGGTCGTGGAACGCGAGGAAACGCAGCTGCTCGTTGGTTTCGTCCAATTTCTCGTTGTCCTTGCAACGCATAAGAACGGTCGCGATAATCTGTGAAATACTCCGCAAAAGCCGCTTTTCGGAATGGGTCAAAACGTGTTCCGGGGTGATAACCTCGTAAATGATTATACCGTATTTGACGCCGTCGCCCGTGAGGTTCGACGCGACATAGGAAGAAAAGGTATGGTCAAGCACCACGTGCGCGGTGTTATTGGAAAAATAGGTTTCATAATCCGCCAATTCCTGCGTCAGCTTGGGATAATCGGCATAAGCGAACTCTTCCAGACCTATATAATCGGCTTCATCCGGAACCCACTCGTAACGGAGTCTGTATTTCCCCGTTTCGGGGAAGTCCTCATAAACGACGACTCTGTCCAATTTCATAAACTCGCCCGTCTGCCTGACGACGGAACGCAGTGTTTCCATGGAGTTCTTCTCGTTCAAAACAGTGTTGTAAACGCTGTTCAAAAGTATGTGCTGCTCGACGTTCTCGCTTAACTGCTTGTTGGTGCGTTCCGAATTCGCCATTTCGTTATACAGCAGCACGAACGCGTTCGCCATTTTGGAAAGCGTGTCGGTAAGCACGTCGTGCGTGGCGGAATACTCTTCGATAATCTCAAACGCGTCGGCGGCGATGACCCAATTCGCGGAAACCGAATGGCTGATTTTCACGTCGACTCTCTTAACGTATTTGTACTTTTTTATGTCGAACCCCGTTTGCGAAGGGTCGGCGGAACAGATAAAATTCCCGTCCTCGCCGAATATCGCGGTATACAGCTTATCTTCGACGGAGAGCGGCTCTTGTATTTTACACAGGTATTCCTTGCCGAATATCTCGGAAAAGTCCATCCTGCCGGTAAATTTATTCGAGTTTTTTTCTTTCAGCTCCAAAAGCACGGGGTCGTTTTCTATATCTTCAAGGTACTCCGAAACGTCTATGATATTCCCGAACAGATAGGTGGGTTTCCGCAAGCCCTTATCCTTATATAAACCGTAGCAAAAAAGATGCCACTTACCGTCCGGAATCAGACGGCAATGGGCGAAAAGCGAACCGGAGTTGCTCGCGAATATTTCGTTTATGCTGTGCAATAAAGCCGGTAAATCTTCCGGTAAAACTATATCTTCAAGATTGACGACTATATCCTTTTTGTCGCCGGCGACGTGTCTGTTCGCTACGGTAAGCGGCAAATCCTTTTTAAAATCAATACGCGCGTTCACGCATTTGTTCTGCTCCAAAACGCGGAAAATTTCATCGGTGCTCGCCACGAAACCACCCCCTCCCCCGCGAAAATATCGCTACGGCAATTATAACATAATTTTTCAAAAAAATCAATGTATTTTGTAAAAAAGACTGAAAAAAATAAATAATTTGCATTTTTGAAAAAATTACGATATAATTACGTTTGTGAGGGGGGTGGATGTTATAACGAAGTTCAAAGGCGAACAGTGTCCGGTTTGTTCGGAACGCTTTGCCGACGCGGACGACGTCGTGGTTTGCCCCGAATGCGGAACTCCGCATCACCGCTCCTGTTACCTCGGCAACGGCGATTGCGCGAACGGTTCGCGGCACGCCGAGGGCGGCTTTGAATGGAAAAGCCGTCTCGCGGGGATAATAACCGTTCTGGAAGAACGCGAACGCCGCGACGAAAGCGAGAGGGCAAGGCTTCGGGAAGAAGAGGAAAAAAGGGAAGCCGAGGATTTTGAAAAGCGGGTAATCTACGGGGTGAGCCGCGCGGAATTCGCGGCTTACATGGGCATCTCCGTCAATACCTATGAATATAAGCTGAAAATCGCCCACATAAGAAAAATCAGCGTCAATTTTTTCGCGGGTCTGTTGATGCCGTTTTATCAGTTCTACAAAGGGATGCGGCTGTTCGGGGCGCTGATGACGTTCTTCGTTTTCCTGATTTATCTGCCCACGGTGTTATACGCGAATTTCAATATCGACCTGCTGTATAAGTTTTTGATAAGCTGCTTCGGCACGCCGGAAACGGCGAGCAGTTTTTTAAGCTCGGTTCAATTCGCCGTATGTATCTTGCTTGTCTTTTTCAACGACTATGTGTATTTGCGTTTTTGCGCCGTCAAGATAAAGAAAATCCGGAAGAACCACCCGGAAGGCGGCGACGGGTATTACGAGGAGCTTCGCGCAAGGGGGGCGCCCAGTATCGGGCGGGCGTTCGCAGATGCGTTTGCCGTGTCGCTGTTCTTGGCGGCGGCGGTTTTCGCGTTTGTCGTCGCGTTTTTTCCGAACGCGGCAACAGGGGGGTAATCAGTGCCGGAACTGAGTAAGAAAGCGGATGTAATATTTCGCCGTTTGGGCGACAGAGGCGTTTTGCTGTTGCTGTTCTTGGCGGGGGTCGCCGCGCACTCCGTATTCGCCGCGCACATGAAGCCGCTGTCGGTCTACCCGGACGAATTCGGTACGGCGGCGTGGACGGCGCTGTTCACGGGCGGCGAAGGCGGCGGCGGCGTGATTTCGCAAATCGACCGCTATTACGGTTGGCTTGGTTCCGTTATCTACGCGCCGGTCATGTTCATAATAAAAAGCCCGTCGGCGCAGTATAAGGCGATGCTGATTATCAACGGCGCCGTGGTTTCCCTTATCCCCGTAATCGCCTATAAAATTTCAAAACGCTTCGGGGTAAAAAAGGCGTGGATGCGCGTTTTGACCGCCGCGGTCTGCGGAATGTACCCCGCCGTGTTCGCCCACTCCAAATTTATCTGGAACGAAACATTTTGCATTATTTTCCCGTGGCTTACGGCGTTTGTGATACTGACGGCCTGCGACGCGAAAAAACGTGTTTTTAAGCATCTGCTGTCGGTTCTCGCCGCTCTGACGATATGCGCGTCGGTCTGCGCCCACCCTCGGCTCCTGTCAAGCGCGGCGGCGGGCGTCGCGGCGATTTTATTCGCGAGATTTTTTTTGAAGAAAAAAATCGTGTTTTTGAGTTCGTTTATCCCTGCCGCGGTTGTTTTTTCCGCCGGGTCTTTTCTGTTGACGCGAAGGCTCGTTTCTCTGATGTGGGGGGACGGCGCCGCGCTTCGCAACACACTTTCGGACTTGGCGCCCATTTTCAAAACGCTTCTGAGCGGCGGCGCGGAACCTTGGGTACGGCTGCTCAGGACGCTCGCGGGGCATCTTTATTATTTCGCCGCGTCAACCTGGGGGCTGGGAATACTGGGCGTCGTCTTTTTTTTCAGCGCCGTAACGACCTACCTTCCCGCCGCAGGAACGGGCAAACCGACGGCGTTGCCGAACGCGAACGAAAGGTTCCTGATTTTTTCGGCGTTCGCGTTTGTGTCGGCTCTGCTTGACGGCGCGGTAAGCGTTTTGTTCAAATTCGACGCGGACCGGCAATCGCAATATCAAGACACGGTTATATTCGGGCGGTACGTTGACGGCGCAATTCCCCTGATACTGCTGACCGTCATGTGCTACGTATTTCTGTACGGTCCGGATTTGAGAAAACTGCTCGGGGGCGTCGTGGCGCTCGGCGGGGTTTACGCGGCGTTCTTCCTGATGAGCGCGAGGACAATCGTCAACGCCGAAAACGTGAACGTCTCTTCCATCTTGGGGATGCACCCCCTGAGAATCGGCGAAAAGATTGACGCGCTCATTACCATGGACGGTCTGTTTTTGACCGTGTCGGCGGTGTTCAGCCTAATGGCGCTGTTTATCGTGTTCGTATGCTGCTCGAAAAGGTATTGCGTCCACATAATATCGTTGTCGATAACGGTAATCGCGGTTTATTCCTGCGCCTATACCGCCTTTGCGTATTTACCCTTCGCCCTGCGCGAAACGCAAGCGGCGAACGCGCCCGTTTACGAAGTCTCGCAATACGTTTATAATTCCGAAGACGCGCCGCCGCTGTTCGCGCTTGACGTTCCGGGGAGAACCG
>JAIRWE010000156.1 GCA_031253365.1 Oscillospiraceae bacterium
ACTTTAATTGTCCAAGAGCGCAAAAAAGGTCCCATTTCGGGAACGAACCTGATATAATGTTTTTGACAAAAAAAACTATCAGGAGGTTGAACTCAAAATGGGACAATTAAATTTACAACTTTTCCTCTATAACAAAAAATTTCTTGCCGAAACTTGCCAAACGCGGAAAAATATTGTATAATTGTTTGGATATGATTTCCTTCAAGGGAGAAAAGCAATGACGACGTTACTGAAAAACGGGCATATCGTTGACAGCAAGAATAACAGGGAAGGCGTTTTCGACATTTTAGTCGAGGGTAGGTTTATTTCCACCGTCGCGAAGGATATAAGCGTTCCCGCCGACAAGGTCGTCGACTGTTCCGGGCTTACGGTTATTCCGGGGATTTGCGATATGCACGTTCATTTGCGCGACCCGGGGCAAACGCATAAGGAGGACTTCGTCACCGCGGGGGAAGCCGCCGTCGCCGGCGGCGTGACCGCGGTCATGTGTATGCCGAACACCGTTCCCCCGACCGACACGCCGGAGCGGGTTCGCGATATTATCAGGCGTTCGGAAACGTCGAAGGTCAAGATATATCCCTGCGCCGCCATTACCGTAGGGCAAAACGGATTGGAACTGTGCGACTTCGAGGCGATGAAGCAGGCGGGAGCCGTCGCCGTTTCAGACGACGGAAAGCCGGTGGAAAACGCCCGCCTTATGATGGAAGCCATGATTCGCGCGCGTTTGGCGGGGTTAAAAATAATATCGCATTGCGAGGACACGGACATTTCAGGGGACGGGATAATGAACGAGGGAGCCGTTTCGGCGAAGCTCGGCGTCAGCGGTATAAGCCGCACAAGCGAAAACATTATGACAATGCGCGAAATCTGCCTCGCCAACGATTTGAAAGCCCATATCCATATCGCCCACGTTTCCACCAAAGAGGCGATTAAATACATAAATATGGCGGTTAATCTCGGGATAATGGTGACTTGTGAAACCGCTCCGCATTATTTTACCCTTACCGACGAGGAACTTTTGAAAAGGGACGCCGATTACCGCATGAATCCGCCGCTACGCGTATTCGACGACGTTTTGGAGATTACGAAGGCGCTTTGCAACGATATGTTCGACTGTATAGCCAGCGACCACGCCCCTCATACCGAACGGGAAAAAGCGGATTTTGAGACCGCGCCTTTCGGGGTTGTGGGGCTGGAAACGCTTCTGCCGGTTACGTTGACGCGGCTTTACCACACGGGGAAACTCCCCGTTTCAAAAATCGTGCGGATGATGTGCGTGAATCCGCGCCGTATTCTCGGAATGGGGGGCGGCGGTCTTGAACCCGGAAGCCCCGCCGACATAGCGGTTTTCGACCTTAACGAAAATTGGACTCTCAACCCGGATAAGCTGCGTTCCAAATCAAAGAATACCTGCTTCAAGGGCATGAAATTGAAGGGCAGGGTAAAGTATACGCTGGTAAACGGCGCAATCGTCTATGAGGATAAATAAATGACAACCTCAAAAACCCCCGTGTCAATTGATTTATTGATTAAAAAAATCGCCGAGAAGCGAAATCCGACGGTCGCGGGGCTTGACCCCGCCCTTGACCTTATCCCCGAGTTTTTAAAGAAAAACGCTTACGAAAAACACGGAGAAACGCTCAGGGGCGCGGCGAAAGCCGTTTTGAAATTCAATAAGGGGCTGATTGACGCGCTTTACGATATTGTACCCGCCGTAAAGCCGCAATCGGCTTTTTATGAGGCGTTGGGCGTCGAGGGGATAAAGGCGCTTCACAGAACCTGCGAATACGCGAAAAAACGCGGAATGTACGTTATCTTGGACGGAAAACGCGGCGACATAGGCACCAGCGCTTCGGGATACGCCGCGGCTTATTTGAGCGGCGTCAAGGCGGGCGAAACCGAGTGCGTGTCCTTTCCCGTCGACGCGCTGACGGTGAACGCCTACCTCGGTTCGGACGGCGTGACGCCGTTCGTCGAAGCCTGTGAAAAACACCATAAAAGCATATTCGTTTTGGTGAAAACATCTAATCCGTCGTCGGGGGAGCTTCAAGACAGGTTAGTCGACGGACGACCCGTTTATGAGCTGATGGGGGAGATGTGCGGCGAATGGGGCAAAAAACTTTTCGGAAAATACGGGTATTCGGCGGTGGGAGCGGTTGTCGGGGCGACCTATCCCGAGCAGATTAAGACGCTCAGGGAAATGCTTCCGAACACCTTCTTCCTTATCCCGGGGTACGGGGCGCAGGGCGCGTCGGCGGCGGATTTGACCGCCGCGTTTGACAAAAACGGTTTGGGCGGCGCAGTGAACAGTTCAAGGGGGATTATTGCCGCGTATAAAAAGGAAGGATGCGACGAACGCGATTATGCGGGGGCGGCGCGCAGGGAAGCCGTTCGTATGCGCGACGACATAACGAGGAGAATTATATGCCGCTGAGAAGTGATATTAAAAAGGTTTTGGTGATAGGTTCCGGTCCCATTGTGATAGGGCAGGCCGCCGAGTTCGATTACGCGGGGACGCAGGCTTGCCGCGCGCTTAAACAAGAGGGGCTGGAAGTCGTTTTAATCAATTCAAACCCCGCCACGATTATGACGGACAAGAACATGGCGGACAGGATTTATATAGAACCACTCGTACCCGAAGTCGTCAGGCGCGTTATTAAAGAGGAAAAGCCGGACAGCGTATTATCGACGCTGGGGGGGCAGACCGCGCTTACCTTGTCCATGCAGCTTGCCGAAGAAGGCTTTCTTGAAGAAAATAACGTGAAACTTCTCGGCGCGGGTCCCGAAACCATTCACAAAGCGGAGGACAGGCAGGCCTTCAAGGACACCATGCTGGAAATAGGCGAACCCTGCGTTCCCTCCAAGGTCGTCGAAAGCGTTTCCGGCGCCCTTGATTTTGCCGGGGTTATCGGTTTTCCCGTGATTGTGCGACCCGCGTTCACGTTGGGGGGAACGGGCGGGGGGATAGCCAACGACGAATCCGAACTTCGCGAGATTTCCGCGAACGGCTTGCGCCTTTCGCCAATAACGCAGGTGCTTATCGAAAAATGTATTTCCGGTTGGAAAGAGATAGAGTTTGAGGTTATACGCGATAAGAAAGGCAACGTCATAACCGTTTGTTCGATGGAAAACGTGGATCCCGTCGGAATTCACACGGGGGACAGCATAGTCGTCGCGCCCGCGGTGACGCTCGCCGACAAGGAATACCAAATGCTTCGCAGCGCCGCGCTGAACATCATCGAGGCGTTGGGCGTCGAAGGGGGGTGCAACGTCCAGTTCGCGCTCAAGACGGACAGCTTTGAGTACGCGGTTATCGAGGTTAATCCCCGTGTGAGCCGTTCCTCCGCCCTTGCCTCGAAAGCGACGGGGTACCCGATTGCCAAGGTCGCGACGAGGATAGCGATAGGCTATTGCCTTGACGAAATATTGAATCAAGTCACGGGGAAAACCTATGCCTGCTTTGAACCCGCCATAGACTATATCGTGGTAAAGTTCCCGAAATGGCCGTTCGATAAATTCGTCTACGCGAAAAAGACGCTGGGAACGCAGATGAAAGCGACGGGCGAGGTCATGTCAATCGGCACGAGTTTTGAAAGCGCGGTTATGAAGGCGGTTCGCGGCGCGGAGCTGGGTATGGACACACTTTCAAAGCCGGACTTCGCGCGGCTTGACGACGGCGAGGTTGAACGCAAACTTCACGTTCCCGACGTCGACCGCCTTTTTTGCATATTCGAAGCCCTGAAAAGGGGAATTTCCGCCGATAAAATCAACGAAATCACCTCGGTTGACAAGTGGTTCATCCATAAGATTAAAAACCTTTCCGATTTTGAGAAAAGGCTTGCCGAAGGCGAATTAACCGGCGAAATATACGAAAAAGCCAAGCGGCTGGGTTATCTTGATAAGACTGTCGAGAATATTTCGGGGCAGAAATTAGCCGATAAAGGCATCGCGGGGAAACACGCCGCCTACAAGACCGTCGATACCTGCGCCGCCGAGTTCGCCGCCGAAACGCCTTATTTTTACGGTACTTACGACGATGAGAACGAAGCCGAGGAGTTCATCAGAAAAAAGCAAAGCGGCAAAAATAGAATCGTTGTTTTCGGTTCGGGACCGATTAGGATAGGGCAGGGGATAGAGTTCGATTATTGTTCGGTGCATTGCGTTTGGGCGCTCAAAGAGTTGGGATACGAGGCGATTATCTGCAACAACAACCCCGAAACGGTTTCAACCGATTTTGACACCGGCGACAGGCTTTATTTCGACCCGCTGACCGGCGAGGACGCCGACAGCATTATCGCCACCGAAAAGCCGCAGGGCGTCGTGGTTCAGTTCGGGGGGCAGACCGCGATAAAGCTCACCAAGCATCTGCATAAAATCGGCGCGAACATACTGGGTACCTGCGCCGAGAGCATTGACGCCGCCGAAGACCGTGAAAAGTTCGACGCGCTTTTGGAACGGTGCGGTATTCCGCGACCGGACGGCTGCACGGTTTATACCGTCGCGCAGGCGTTGAAAGCGGCGGGTAAACTCGGCTATCCGGTGCTTTTGCGCCCGTCTTACGTTCTGGGGGGGCAGAACATGATAATAGCCTACGGCGACGACGACGTAACCGAGTATATGGAGATTATCACCGCGACAAAACTGGAAAGTCCCGTGCTTATCGATAAATACATGATGGGTACGGAAGTCGAGGTCGACGCCATTTGCGACGAAACGGATTTCCTTATTCCGGGGATAATGGAGCATATCGAAAGGGCGGGGGTACATTCCGGCGACAGCATTTCGGTTTATCCGTCGCAGAACCTTTCGGAACGGATAAAGGAAGTCATTGTGGATTACACCGGAAAGCTGGCAAAGGAGCTGAAAGTCATCGGGCTTGTGAATATACAGTATGTGGTTCACAATAACAAGGTATACGTCATAGAGGTAAATCCGCGCTCGTCGCGTACCGTCCCCTACATAAGCAAGGTTACGGGCGTTCCCATGGTCGATATTGCCGTAAAGGTTATGCTCGGTATTTCGCTTAAATCGCAGGGTTACGAAAGCGGCGTCTACCCGGAAAGCGGCTACGTCGCCGTGAAGGTTCCCGTGTTCAGCTTCGAGAAGTTGCATGACGTCGATACCCAGCTCGGCCCCGAAATGAAGTCCACCGGCGAAGTCCTCGGTATAGCGAAAACCTTCGACGAGGCGTTGTTTAAAGGGCTTATCGCGGCGGGTTTCAAGATGTTCGACGAGGGGGGCGTGCTGTTTTCGGTACGAAACGGCGACAAACCGGAAATCATCGAAATCGCGAGCCGATTCGAGAAGCTGGGATTCACGCTTTACGCGACGAGCGGAACCGCTTCGTTGCTTAACCGCAATATGATTGCGACGAATTTCGCTTATCGCATAAATGAGGAAAACAGGGAGCCGAACGTCCTTTCACTGCTTGAAAGCGGGAAAATCCAGTATGTGGTTTCCACGTCCGAAACGGGGCGCAAGCCCGCCCTCGACAGCGTGAAAATCCGCAGGAAATCCACCGAACGCGGCGTGGCGTGCCTCACGTCGCTGGACACCGCTTCGGCTTTGCTGACCTGCCTTGAAATGAAGAAAACGATTGAGGACGCGCGGTTGGTCGATATTACAAGGATATAAAAGCCTTATGAAAATCAAACGTAACTATCAGCTTTTACAATTTTTTTTAGACGTTTTGGCGTTGTGTCTGCTGTATTTGTTCTTTTACTCGCAGATAAGGGGGTTCATTATCGCGGTAAACGACTTTAACGCTAAAATTGTCGCCGATAACGCCGAAGAAATTCGGGTAAACCCGTACCCCGTGATAGTCTGGGGGGTTTTGGCACTCGCCGTGTTCGCGGCGGGGATTGTACTCCCTTTCGCTTTCAGGAAGGTGACGAAGTTATCGCAAAAGCAGTACGATTTATGGGTTTTCGGCGTTTTGCTGGTAAGGATACTCGTACTTGTCGGGTTGCTTAACCTTATGGGCGAACATATGCACGTCATACACCCGATGGCGGGGAGCAACCCGCTGTCCTTACTGACCAACGCCGCCCTTACGGTGATTGCCGTACTGTTTACGAAATACAGGATAAAACTGCTTGAACCGAAGAAGGAAAAAAAGCCCCCCCGCGATATTTTGGAGGATTGAAAATGTGGCAGTGCGGCGTTTACCCCCTAATAGAAAAAAAGCTCATTTCCGCCGGGATATATTCCTTTTCGGTTGAGTGTCCCGACGCCGCGAAAGCGGCAAAGCCGGGGCAGTTCGCGCATATAAGGATAAGCGGCTTCACCCTGCGCCGTCCCGTTTCAATATGCGACGCGGACAAGGAAAACGGAACGCTCCGTTTTGTTTTCGAGGTAAGGGGGGAGGGAACCGCGCGGCTTTCGGAAACGGGCGTAGGGGATAACATCGACATAATCGCCCCGCTCGGAAACGGCTTCACCCTGCCGGAAAACCCCGCGCGCCGCGTGGTTCTCGCGGGCGGCGGAATAGGCGTTCCGCCTTTGCTGGGCATAGCGAGGATTATGAAGGGGAACGCGGCGGCAATCCTCGGTTTCAAAAACAGCGGAAAGGTTATTCTCGAGAAGGATTTCAAACGCGCCGGCGCGGACGTAACAATATGCGCCGAAGACGAAGGCGTTCATAAAACGCCCATACCGCCGCTTGCCGAAAAATTGTCAAGAGGCGGCGTCGACAGGGTTTACGCCTGCGGTCCCGAACCCATGTTAAAGGCGGTTGTCGCGGAATGTAAAAAACGCGGCGTTGAATGTGAGGTTTCGTTGGAACAGCGAATGGGTTGCGGAGTGGGCGCCTGCGTGGTGTGCGCCTGCCGCGCGGTTCGCGGGGGGGAGGAGCTTATGCTGAGGGTGTGCAGGGACGGTCCCGTGTTCAGCGGAAGGGAGGTTTTTCCGTGAAACGCGACCTTTCCGTAACCGTCGCCGGGGTGAAACTCTCAAACCCTGTGATTGCCGCCTCGGGGACTTACGGCTTCGGGGAGGATTACGCCGGATTATACCCCCTAAACCTTTTGGGCGGGATTTCATGCAAAGGGCTGACGGCGGAAAAGCGAAACGGCAACCCGCCGCCCCGCATAGCGGAAACGCCCGGCGGCGTCCTCAATTCGGTGGGGCTGCAAAACCCGGGCGTCGACGCCTTCATAAAGGAACACCTGCCTTTCCTGAAAGAAAAGGCAGATGTCGTCATCGCCAATATCGCGGGCGAAACGCGGGACGATTACAGGAACATTGCCGAAAAGCTGGACGGTACCGACGTTGACATAATCGAGCTGAATATTTCTTGCCCCAACATTGAAAAGGGCGGAGCCGCGTGGGGGGTAAGCGCCGACGGCGCGGCGGCGATTACGAAAACCGTGAGAGCGGTCACGAAAAAGCCTTTAATGGTGAAGCTGACCCCGAATGTCACCGACATTACCGAAACCGCGAAAGCCGCCGAAGCGCAGGGAGCGGACTGTATTTCGCTGATTAACACGATTCTCGGTATGAGGATAGACGTTAAGACCCGTCGCCCCGTCTTGAGGAACAATACCGGCGGGCTTTCGGGGGCGGCCGTTCTTCCCGTCGCGGTGAGAATGGTGTGGCAGGTCGCCAACGCCGTTAAAATCGACGTGGTGGGAATGGGCGGCATTACCCGCGCCGAAGACGCGATAGAAATGATGCTGGCGGGAGCCAAGGCGGTTCAGGTGGGAACGGCGATAATGACAGACCCTTACGCGCCGCTGAAAATAATAGACGGAATTGAGCTTTATATGAACGATAACAATATTACGGATTTAAGCGAGATTGCGGGAAAAGTCCTGCCGTGGTAAGGCGGGCGTTATTCATTGTGCGTACATTTCGCGCCACGCTTTGGCGCGCCGGGCTTCTTCCCGCATTTGCTCAATCGTACAGCCGTTATACTCGGTAAAAATGTTCGTATAATACTCGCCGGGAACCGCGACGGCGGTAATCGTGCCGTCGCCGTTGACGCGCGCCGCGCGACTCTCTTCGATATACCCGCTTTCGGACGGGTCAATCATTACCAAATAGCGTCCGCCGATTTCAAGGTATCCGGAGGAATAAGATATAACCTTAATGCTGTTCCCGTCCTCCGGAGCGGGGAACCGGTCGCCCGATGCGGCGGACAGCACGGATTCCGCGCGCAGTGTGTATTCATGGCGGTCATACCCCCAGTCGGTTTTGGCGGAGTTCACGGAGAGAACGGTGACTTCCGCCAACGCGCCCCAGTCGCCGGCGATTTTACCGAATACGGTGTTGGCGGCGGAAAAGTTTTCATCCGAAGTTAATTGCTTTACATATTCCGCGATATTATTCGCGTCCTTGCCGTCGTATTTTTTGAAAGACCCGTAAATCGAATGTGACCAGACGAGACCTTTGTCGTCTACTTCAAACAAGACGTCCAAGTCGCCCGCGACACACCACATACCCTCGTTTTCCCGGTACGAAAGCGGCAGGAAGTAAACGCCGCCCTCGCGGAGCATATTGGTTTTTTCGTCGCCCATACAGCCGCCGTAAAGGGATTGCGCGACCGACAGCGTTCCGGGCATATTGCCGTTTTTGCTCCATACCGTCGAAAGGATTTGTAAGGACGAAGTCTGTTTCAGCGTGACGTCGTCCTCCCGTTGCTCGGTTCCCGATACCCGCGCAAAGACGAACATATCCGCGTAGCCGGGAAACCCGAAGAAATCAATTATCTGAACACACGCCATCCGGTCAGCCAACATCTCTCCTTCGGTTTGAATATCGGCAAGGCTGAAGTTATCCACCGGTAAACCGGCAAGGGCAATCCGTTCCCCGTAGGGTTCGCCGGGTGTAACGGTATCGCCGCCGTCGTTCACCGTCATATCATCTCCGGGTGTAACGGTATCGCCGTCGTTGTTCACCGTCATATTACCTCTGTCAGGTAACGGCTCGGAATTATTCAGCGTCGTTGACAGCGCAATCGCCGTAACCGCCGCCAAACAAGCCGCCGGCACAGCCCGCTTCAACCATGACAGGCTGCGGGCGTGGGGGGCTTTTTCTTCGGCGCGTTCTATGAGTTCATCGTCAATCTTTCCGATGGCATTGAATATTTTGTTGTTTTTCACATCAAACCCTCGCTTTCAAGTTTTTGTTTTAACCGCCCTCGCATACGAAGCAGCAGAGAGGTCACTTTGTTCTCGTTATATCCGTATTCGGCGGCGATTGCCTTGACGCTGCGGAGATACCAGTAACGCTTGACGAAAATATCGGCGTTTTCGGCGGGTTCGGAACGCAGGAAAGCGTTGATAACCGCCGTGATTTCGCCCTCGTCCGATTCCGGCGCGGGAATGTCGGCAAGTTCTTCCAGCGCGATTTCAACCATACCGCCGCCGCGTTTCTTCGCGCGCGCCGATTCGTAACGGTCAAGGGCAATATTTCGTGTAATCTTTCCCAAGAACGCTTTCAGCCGCTCGGGTTTTGCGGGCGGTATGGCGTTCCATGCCTTAAACCATGTTTCGTTGACGCACTCGTCGGCGTCCGAAACATTGCCCAAAATGTTGTTGGCAATCGTTCGGCAGTAAGTGCCGAACCTGTTCCCGCACTCGGTCAAAGCGTCCTCCGACCTGCGCCGAAACAGTTCGATTATTTCGCTGTCGTCCATGGAGTTCTCCTGTACAGTGAAAATCCCGTCTCATTTATAAAGACGGGAAATATAGTCGGATATTGCGCGGAAACGCGAAAAACGGCGAAAAGGGGCGCTGCCGATTGTTTATTCCGCCATGCTTAATTCTTCGGCGGGGAACGGTATTCTTGTCGGAAGTGTCCTGCTTGCGGTTTCCACCCAGCTGACAAGCATATTTGTGGCGTTTCTTGTGATTTCGGCTTCTTCTTTAATAAGTTCAATATCGGATTGAATTTTGCCGATGTCGGATTGGATTTTGCCGATGTCGGATTTCATGGCGCCGATGTCGGATTTCATGGTGCCGATGTCGGATTTCATGACACCGATTTCGGATTTCATGGTACCGATTTCGGATTCGATTTTGTCGAGTTTTACGATGATTTTACCCAAAAGTTCGTTTTCCATGTCATTTTCTCCTTTATTACGTATTATGAACCGCTACCATAGTATCATAAATTTTTCTGTTTGTCAAATGATTTCATCTTTTTCGTCTTGCTCAATTCCGAAAAAATTCAATAACTCATTGAAATTGTCGGGGTAATAATTGCTTCCGCGATATTCAAGGGCGCGCCCGTCCGAATATCGGACGGTTAAAGCCCAATCCGTGCCGTCGAGAACGCAAACCTCCGGGTCGGAATAATGCGTGTTCCAATGTTCGGTGTGTATGTTTGAAAAACGCTCGCGCAGTTCCTCCGCTTCCCGCTGCGAGAAACACTGTCTGTTATGCGGCTCTGCGTATTTCTCGACGCCGTCCGCGTTAAAGGAAATCCGGAGATTTATCGAAGCTTCTATATTATGGAAAGTGAAAATATTCAACGAAATCTCCGTTATTTCACTCTGTCGGTTTGAAACGCTTGTTTTCGGCGGCGCGAATTCCAACCACTCTTCGTAAATCGCCAGAAGCTCTTTGTCCAAGTAACCGAGGGCTTTTTCTTTAATATCATCCGGGACTCCGTAATATGCCTCGGCGATTGCCCCGGTAATGGCGGCGATGGTGTCGCTGTCGCCGCCAAGCGAGACGGCGGTGCGAATTGCGTCCTCAAACGACGTCGATTCAAGAAAACACTCTATTGCTTGCGGCACGGTTTCCTGACAGGTTTCGCTGAATTTGTACGTGGCGCGGATGTCGTCAATCCGAAAATCAAGCGGGTAAAAATCAATTGCGATTCGTTCCCGTATTTCGCTTTTTAACGCCCCGTTGCGAGCCATAAATATGGCGATTGCCGTGGCTTTCGCCCCTTTGATTCCTTCCTCGTGATTATGGGTGACCCCCGTCACAGCCTCGGCGAGTCGCTCCGCGTCCCGCTCGCTTGTCGCGGCGAATCCCGCGGGACTGACACGCATTGCCGCTCCGTTACCGAAACTGTTATACGGTTCGGGGGTATCGCAGAACACCCAGCGGCGGAACATACCGCCGAATCCGCAGTTCGGATACTTGCGCCCGATTTCCCGCATATATTTGACGGCTAAACCGGGAAGCCGCGTGCAGTAATCGTCGTCACGCTTTTGCGTCGACGGCGATTTTGTTTTCGCGTCTTCCATTATCGCTTTGGCGACGGCAAGGGTCATAACGCTGTCGTCGGTAACAAAGCAGCCTTCGGCAAACAAGTCAAATTCTTTGTTCCTGTGGTTGTTAAATTCAAACCGCGACCCCACTATGTCGCCGACGATTGCCCCGAGCATTTGACGACCTCCTTATAACGGCATAGGTAAACTGCATAATGCCATTATAGCACATTTCGGAAGGAAACGCAAGATTTTTGTTAAATAATTGCGTATAATATCAATTATACGCAATTATTTAATCTCAAAGGCTTGACATGACATGAATTATATGATAGACTTGAAGTACCCTTTAATCTGCTTGAAACGGTGGGAAAAATGGAAAACAACGTGCGTATTCTTAATCTGAAATTCGGAACGTGGGAAAATCAGCTCTGGTTTACGGGAACCGAGGAAAACAGCGATGAAGCGTGGAATTTTGCGCTTACGTGCTTGGACGAAATCGGCGATAACTGTTCGGGGGCTAACGAGTTTTTCGTCAAAGTCACGGAATTTTTGGAGGAACGCGGCTTTTACCGTATGGAAAAGTGAGGGAAATTACCGTCGGCGGCAACGACTCGGGTCAGCGGCTCGACCGCTTCCTGATGAAGGCTTTTCCCCTGACAATCGGCGTTGTAATGAAGGCGTTGCGGAACAAGGATATAAAAGTCAATAATAAGCGCGCCGAAGCCGCCTATAACCTGAACGAGGGCGATATTATCAGAATATTCAGGGACGATGCCCTGCTCGCCGAAAAGCCGCGCGCGGGTTGTTTTTACGGCGTTTCAACCAAGCTGAACATAATTTATGAAGATGAAAATATTATTTTGGCGGATAAACCCGCAGGTTTGTTGTGCCATGAGAGTGGCGAAAACTGTTCGGATACGCTGAGTAACCGAATAAAGGCGTATTTGTACGGGAAAAACGAGTTTGTCCCCAAAAACGAAAACAGTTTTGAACCCGCGCTCTGCAATCGGCTTGACCGCAACACGGGCGGTATCGTCGTCGCCGCGAAAACCGCCGAAGCGTTGCGTGTCCTGAACGATAAAATCAGACGCCGCGAAGTAAAAAAACTGTATTTGTGTATTCTTACGGGTATTCCCGAGAAAAAAACGGCGACCCTCACCGCTTATCTTGAAAAGGACGAAACTTCCAACACGGTCAAGATAACCGGCAAAAAAACACCGTTGAACAAAACAATCGTCACAAGCTACCGCGTGCTTAAAACCATAGAAAAAGACGGCGGTTTGTCGTTGGCGGAGGTTGACTTGATTACGGGGAGAACGCATCAGATAAGGGCGCACATGGCGTATATCGGACACCCGCTGCTCGGCGACGGGAAATACGGGCGGCGAGCCGATTTCGCTTACGGTAAAAAGCTCGGTTTCAAATTCCAGGCGCTTTACGCCTATAAACTCGTTTTTGAGTTTAAAGAAAACTGCCCGCTGGACTATCTGAACGGCGGCAGTTTTGAAACGGGTAAAGAACAGTTTTTGAAAACATTCGACAGGCTCGGAAGCTGAGAACCTGTATTCAGTGAGATTGCCTAATTCGGCGACGACGAACGCTTAGCCGCCCCGAACGTCTGCGCGAGGTTCGCCGCGCCGATTATGCTTATACCGTAATCCTCGCCCTTATTAAGCTGATTTAAAGCGGGTTTCGGGATTATGCAGGTCGAAAATCCCATTCGCGCACATTCGCGTATGCGTTCGGCGGCGTTGCTGACAGAGCGTATTTCGC
>JAIRWE010000115.1 GCA_031253365.1 Oscillospiraceae bacterium
ATGTTCCCGGCAACAGACGCGTATATAGTTGAGCCGTATACGGATAAAACAACCAAACGCGAAGTTAGGGTTTTAATGGAAACCGAAAAAGATATTATCCGAAATGCCGAAGATGTGCTGAGAGCGTATAGGAGAAATAAACATCTGTTGTTTGCGGATGTTGACGCCATATACAATGGATTGGAGAACGAACTCGCCCGCCAACCCCTCCCGCCCCCGTGAAAAAAACCGCGAAAACGCGAAAATCGCGGAATCGCCCCAAAAATATTCACAAAAATCATTGACATAATGCAAAAAACATGGTACAATCATCATTGGCTGTAACGCCGCGAACGAACCGACAGTTTTACGAGGTGGCACAAATGAAGTATGAATTTTGGAATTTGTACGTC
This sequence comes from Oscillospiraceae bacterium, assembly GCA_031253365.1. GTDB lineage: Bacteria > Bacillota > Clostridia > Oscillospirales > Ruminococcaceae > Ruminiclostridium_E. The sequence goes on from JAIRWE010000115.1 coordinate 393, forward strand.
AACAACAAGTTTAATTATTTTTATCACGAACGCTATCGCAGGCGCGACGAAAGGGCGCAGTTGTTTTTGGAGGTTTTTGCGAGCGTCGTTTCGCTGCTGAGCATATCCGCGTGGGTGATATTCGGGGATTACGACTATATCTGGTCGACGGTTATCCTGTTTATGAATATCATTTTGCTGCTGAAAGACAAGTTCAAGACCGTCGAAAGGATAAACGCGTTCAAGTATTACCTGCCCGAGCTGGACAACCTTCTATGCGAAATGGCGAGCGACTGGCGGAAAATCGAGGCGGGCGACCTGAGCAGCGACGTCAAGCTGATTGATTTAATCAGAAGCTACGAGATGTCGAATTTTGAAATATCGAACAAGTATTTGAGCCATTTGTATATACCGCGTTCGAGGCGGATTGCCAAACTCGCGGACGAAGACACGGATTTATATATCTCGACGCTGCACAAAAGAGGGGAAATATACGAGCAGGTGGCGAAGAACATCAGCGTTGACGACGAATTGCGCGGAAAAAAATATATCAAGGAAGAAAAAATCGGGGCGGACTATTCCTCCGTTTCCGCTTCCGCTTCACGCGGCGAGTAGCCGGCGCGCGGATTTTTCCCGCGGCTTTTCAAAAAGCCGCGGTTTTTGCGTCTTTTCGGCGTTTTAGGCGTTTTCGCGGGTTGACTGTTGACAGCGCGCGCTTTTTGTGATATAATGTAGCGGCGGTCGAACGGTATAATACGACGGCGACCGAATTTATTTCCTTGCCCGCGGGCGAAACCCGCGGGACTAACGTCCAAAAGGAGGTACAAATGGCAAAATTAGGCGAAAAGTACGAAACGATGGTTGTGTTCTCGCTCAAAAACGGCGAAGAGCAGATTGAAACGCTGAAGGCTAAGTTTACGGAGATGATAAACTCCGGCGCGCAGCTTATCAGCGTTTCCGAATGGGGTAAAAGGCGGCTTGCCTACCCTATCGAATACGAAAGCGAAGGGCATTACGTTCTTTACTGTTTTGATTCAAAGCCCGACTTCCCGAAGGAGTTCGAGCGCGTTTTGAACATCACGGACGGTATTTTGCGGTTTTTGACCGTGTTGAGGCGAACGCGCGCGGTCGCCGCGGACGCGCGGAAAAAACCGCGCGGGGCGGTTTCTTCGGAGGAAGAGGGCGTTTTGAAACCCGAAAACGCCGAAATACAGCAAATTAAGGAGTGAGTTTTGAATGTTTAACAAAGTTATTTTAATGGGCAGAATATGTCACGATTTGGAGCTTAAAACCACGCCGTCGGGCGTGTCCGTCCTGTCGTTCAGAATAGCCGTAGACAGGAATTATCAGGTGAAAGGGGAAGACCGGAAGGCGGACTTTTTCAATATAGTCGCGTGGCGTTCCACCGCCGAGTTCGTTTCAAAGTATTTCGGGAAGGGGCGCATGATTATGGTTGACGGCGAGCTTCAGACGCGCCAGTACATCGACAAGAACAACATCACCCAGAATATAGTCGAAATCGTGGCGGACTCCATTCATTTCACGGGGGAAAAGCCGCCCGCGCAAAACCAGCAAAGCGGACCGGGCGGGGCGTATTCGGGTTCTTACCAAGGAACCGCCGCCGCGCATCACCCCGCTGAAACGGTCAATTCCGCCCCCACCGCCGTAACGGGCGGCGCGGCGGGCGATTTTACCGAAAGCGGCGGCGAGGACGAGTACCCGTTCTGACGCCGAACGCCTCAATAACATCATTTGAAGGAGGGCTATGATGGCCGACAGAAGAGAAAATCGCGACAGTAAGGGCGGCGGGCGCCCCGTTAAACGCGCCCGGAAGAAGGTGTGCCAATTTTGCGCGGAAAGGGCGGCTTTCATCGATTACAAGGACGTCGCGCGGCTTAAAAACGGGAAGTGCCTTACCGAACGGTATAAAATTCTGCCCCGCCGAATTACGGGTTGTTGCGCGTTCCACCAGCGCGAGCTGACGACGGCGGTGAAAAGGGCGAGGCATCTGGCTTTGATTCCGTATTCGTCGGACTGAAACCGTCAAGCAACCTCCGGAAGCTCATTCCGGGGGTTGCCGCCAAAAATCCGCCGTGTGCCTGGGAGGGCGTGAGGGATGTTTTCCAAAATAAAAGAGGCGATTTCGGCGCAAATAAAAGAAAGCAGGGAGCGCGACAACTTAGGGAGCGTCGCCGCGCAGTGCGTAATCGTTTTTGTTTCGCTGGGGCTTATACTCGCGCTGTACGAGTTTTTCGGCGGTATTATCGTCGCGTCGCTCGGAGCCAGCAGTTTCATTTTATTCGTTACCCCGCGCACGAATTCCTCGCGGGCGAGGAACTTAATCGGCGGTTACATATTCGGTTCGCTGGCGGGCGTCACGTTCAGCGTTTTGCACGTTTCCCTCGATATGTTCGACGTTCCGGGTATGCACCTGACGTTGATTTTGGGATGCGCGGCGGCTGCCGCTCTCGCGACGTTCCTGATGGCGTGTACGGGGCTTGTGCATCCGCCCGCGGCGGCGCTCGCCCTCGGGCTGGCGGCGGATTCCGCCTGCTTGCGGACGGCGCTCGCGGCGCTCGTCGGCGTAACCGTGCTGTGCGCGGTCAGACGCCTGCTGATAAAAAATCTGAAAAACTTGGTGTAGGTTACGCTATGGCAATTATTTTTGACGCAGGAAAAACAAAAGAAGAAATAATCCGTTGGATTCGCGGTTATTTCGACGAAAACGGGAACGGTTGCCGCGCGGTCGTCGGGCTCAGCGGCGGGAAGGACAGCGGCGTAACCGCCGCGCTGTGCGTAAAGGCGCTCGGCGCGGACAGGGTTTACGGCGTCATGATGCCCTGCGGGTTCCAGAAAGATATGCACGTGGCGGAAGAGTTAGCCGCTTTGTTGGCGATAGAGCATTGCGTCGTCAACATCGAAGGCGGCGTTCGGTCGATTTTCGCCGCGATAAGCGAAGGCGGCTTATCCCTGAGCGAACAGGCGAAAATCAACACCCCCGCCCGCGTGAGAATGACGGTGCTTTACGCGGTTTCGGCGATTGTGAACGGGCGCGTGGCGAACACCTGCAATCTGAGCGAGGATTGGGTGGGATACGCGACGAAGTTCGGGGACGGCGCGGGCGATTTCAGCCCGCTGTCACACCTGACGGTTACGGAGGTAAAGGCAATCGGCAGGGAGCTGGGCTTGCCGCCGGGAATCATCGACAAAACGCCGGAAGACGGGCTTTCCGGGCTTTCCGACGAGGAAAACTTGGGGTTTACCTACGACGTCCTCGACAGGTATATTCGCGAGGGAATATGCGAAGAACCCGCGGTTAAAGAAAAAATCGACAGGTTGAACAAGATAAACTCGCATAAACTGAACCCCATCCCCTGTTACAAATACAACGGGTAACTTACCCGACAAATTCCCCCGCCGCAGTAACGCGGCGGGGGGAATTATTTTTTTAAGAGCTTTCGCTTTCGTCAGCCGCTTCGCTTTCGTCAGCCGCTTCGCCTTCGGGAACCGCTTCGCTTTCGGGAGCCGCCTCGCCTTCGGGAACCGCTTCGCCTTCGGGAACCGCTTCGCTTTCGTCAGCCGCATAGCCTTCGTCGTCGGGCTGCGGGTCAAGCTCCTCCAATAGCGCCTTAATCGAAATGCTTACCCTTTCCTTTTCGGCGTCTATCTCGGTTATCTTCGCCTCAATCTCCTGCCCCAAGGTAAGCTCCTGCCCCACGTTCTTCACCCGCTGGCGCGAAATTTGCGAAATATGGATAAGCCCGTCTATCCCCGGAATAATCTGCGCGAACGCCCCGAACGGCGTTATGTTCACGACTTTGGCTTTCACCGTATCGCCGATGAAATACTCCCCCGTGAACTTAGTCCAAGGGTTCTCGTCGGGCTTTTTCGCGCAGAGCGAAACGCGCTTTTTTTCGGGGTCGTAGCTTTTTACGAATACGTCGAGTTTATCGCCTACGGAAACAATTTCCCTCGGGTGCTTGACCCGCTGCCAAGTCAGCTCGGATAAATGCACCATTCCGTCGACGCCGCCGAGGTCCACGAAAACGCCGTAGCTTTCAATGGACTTAACCTCGCCGCAAAATTGCTTGCCCACCGAGATTTCATCCCAGAACTTCGCCCTGAGAGCGTCAATCTCCTGACGGGAAGCCGCCTTGACGGAACCCACCACGCGGGAACGCTGCTCGTTGATTTCTATCACCTTGAATTTAACGCTTTTCCTGAGCAATTCCTCCAGCTTCCCCGATTTGGGAACGCCGCTGTGCGACGCGGGAATAAAGACCCTCGTCCCCTCGAAGGTGATGATTACCCCTCCGGTAACGACCGCCGTAACCGTGCCTTCAAGCACCACGCCCTCGTGGTAGGCGGCGGAAAGTTTTTCAAAACCGTGCGCGGCGTCAACCTTTTTCTTGGAAAGGTTGACTATCCCTTCCGCGTCGTTGATGGAGGTTATTATACACTCAATCTCGTCGCCGGGGGAAACGACCATGTCGGGCGTAGTCCCGGGGGCGCCGCCGATTTCGTCGGCGGGTATGTACCCGGAATGTTTGGTGCCTATATCGACGACGGCCTCCGTCTTATTCACGGCAACGACATACGCCTTTACCCTTTTCCCCGTATATATTTTTTGGAAAGTTCTGTCCACTTCGGCCATGAAGTCGATTTCCTGTTCCGGCGCCGCTGCCTTGAATTCCTCGCCCATAATCCCATGAACCTCCTTGATTGTTTCCGCCGGAACGCTCGCCCCGGCGGTAATGCCTATTTTGAAGTCCCTTTTACCGGACAGAAGGCTTTTTATTTTGGATATATCCAAATCTTCGGCGTTTTCAACAAAAAGCGTTTCGCAGTATTGCTCGCATATCTCGCGCAGCTTGCGGGAATTGCTGCTTTCGCGGTCGCCCGCCACGACCATAAGGTCGTTTTGCCGCGCCAGCCGCCGCGCTTCTTCCTGCCGCTCAATGGTAGCACTACACATTGTATCAAATATTTCCGCGTTTGTACAGTGCTTTTTGAAAAAATTCACACAATCTCGCCATTTCCTCTTATTAAATGTCGTTTGTGAAACAAGAATTAGTGCATTTTGCCGAAGTTTTACGTTCCCCGCCGCCGATTTTTCCAGTTCCTCGGGGGAATTGAACGTAAAACAATCGACGCCGCCGGAAATATGCCCGATTACCCCGGCGACCTCGGGGTGTTCCCTGTCCCCCGCGATTACGACGCCGTACCCCTTTTCGGAATATTCCGCGACGACGCGGTGAAGCCTTTTCACCCACGGGCAGGTGGCGTCCGCGAAAGCGAAGCCCCCCGCCGCGAGCTGCCCGTATACGTCCTTTCCGACGCCGTGGCTTCTTATCACCGCCGGGGGACGGCCTTTGACGGAAGATGTTTTTCGCAGATAATCGTCAAGGTCTTCGGCGGCGAACACGTTATTGCTTTCGAGGAACCGCGTCACGCGGGCGTTATGCGCCAATTTCCCGAGCGTATAAGCGCTCCCGTGTTCCCTCGCGGTTGAAACGGCTATGTCAATCGCGCGTTTCACCCCCGCGCAAAACCCCGCATTTTCGGCGACGGTGATTTTGAGCCGCGCCGCCGCCATTCAATCGACCTTCGGAAGTTTTTCGAGAGCCGCCGCCAAATCCCCGTCCGTGGGAATAACGTCGTCCATCTTCCCTTCCAGATAAGACGAATACGCCGACATATCGAAATAACCGGTTCCCGTCAAACCGAACAGTATGGTTTTCTTCTCGCCGCTTTCCCTGCATTTGAGAGCCTCGACGACCGCGCCGCGAACGGCGTGCGCCGATTCGGGGGCGGGCAGAATCGTCTCGCATTTCGCGAACATCACCGCCGCCTCAAAGACGCTCGTCTGCTCGTAAGCGACGGCTTCCATATACCCGTCCGCGTAAAGCTGCGACAGTATGGGCGCCATTCCGTGATAGCGCAGCCCCCCCGCGTGGTTCGCCGACGGCTTAAACTCGCAGCCTAGCGTGTACATTTTCGACAGGGGGGTGATTTTCCCCGTGTCGCAGAAATCGTAAGCGTATTTGCCGCGCGTCATCGACGGGCAGGACGCGGGTTCGACCGCGATTACGCGGGGATTGGCGGCGCCCGTCAGTTTATCCCGCATAAACGGCGCGACCAAACCGCCCAAGTTGGAACCGCCGCCCGCGCATCCTATTATTATGTCGGGGTACTCGTCAATCGCCTCGAAAGCGGCTTTCGCTTCCAGCCCCACTATCGACTGGTGCAGCAGCACCTGGTTAAGCACGGAACCCAGGACGTAGCGGCAGTTCCCGCTTGTCACCGCCTTTTCGACGGCTTCGGAAATGGCGCAGCCCAAACTTCCGCCGTTGCCGGGGTCTTCGGCAAGGATTTTTTGCCCTATTTGCGTGGTGTTCGACGGGGAGGCGATGACGTTCGCGCCGAAGGTTTGCATTACGGCTTTGCGGTAGGGCTTTTGTTCATACGAAACCTTTACCATATACACGTTCAGCTCCAAACCGAAATAGGCGCACGCCTCCGAAAGGGCGGTTCCCCACTGACCCGCGCCCGTTTCGGTGGTAAGGGCGCTCAGCCCCTGCTTTTTGGCGTAATACGCCTGCGCGAGCGCGGAATTGAGCTTATGGCTGCCGGACGTGTTGTTCCCCTCGTATTTGAAATAGATTTCGGCGGGGGTGTCGAGCTTTTTTTCCAGGTTATACGCCCTTACAAGCGGCGACGGGCGATAAAGCCTGTACACATCGATAATCCCGCCGGGTATGTTAATCCGACGCGTTTCGTCGTCAAGCTCCTGCATGGCGAGTTCCTCGCAGAAGACGGGGGTTATGTCCGTCAGCTCCACGGGCTTCATGGTCGCGGGGTTTAGCATGGGCGCGGGCTTGTTCTTCATGTCGGCGCGCAGATTGTACCAACTGTCGGGAATTTGCTCCTCGGTCAGGAATATTTTGTGCGGTATTCTTTTCATAGCGGTAAAACCCTTTCTTTATAAGTCGTTGTAACTGCTGATTTTCAGCGTTTCAAGCATGGAACAGTATTTGTCGATTATGCAGACCAGCCAGGCTTCGCGGCAGCGCGGAATGTTTATAAACGTCATGGGCCACATGTGCTTTCGGATAATCTCGCGCTCCTTTTTGTTAAGGTCAAACAGCTTTTTCGCGTTTTCGAGGGCGATGCGCGGGTGCTTAAAACCGTGCAGCTTGTCCCAGTCGTCGTGCCAGTCGTAAAGGAAGAAATCGTGCAAAAGCGCGCCGCGCACAAGGCTGCGGTAATCCACCTTTATCCTCATTTTGCGCGCGAACGCGACGCTGTATTTCGCGACGGCGACGCTGTGGGAATAAACGGAAACCCTTCCGTGCTGGACGTGGCTTTTGCTTTTTTGCATTTCCGACGAGGATAGAATATCCGCCGCCGCTTCCATAAACCGCGAATCGTCCTTAGGCAATATCGGAAAACTCCCTTCGATTTTTAGAGGTACCCGTTTGTCAATTTTCCCGCTCGTCGACCGTTTCTTCCGGGGGGGCGGCGGTTCCGCGCGACCTGATTTTGTTCATAAGCGCGGCGCGGACTTGGCTCGGGTTGCCTATCCGCATTATCGTGTTTGTCAAAACCTCGCGCACTTGTTCATACGGCAGCTTCGCGAGGATTTTGTCTATGTTTTCCTGCCGCTTTATCTGAATGAAGGCGTCCATCCCCATTATTACGGTCATAACGGCGTTCACGCCGTGCCGCGCGAACGGGTTGACCGCCGAAACAATCGGCGAAACGAAGTCGTACAGCACATAAGTCATAAACAACGCCTGAACGCCCCAGAAAAGCGAGGACACGAGGGAAATCCTGTTCTTATAGGTGAAGGGCAGCATACTGTAATCCCAAAACTGCTTTTTGAAAACCCTTTCCATAACGCTTCCGGCGCAGTATTCCAAAGACGTGGCGGCGCACATACCCACCACGAACACGGCGAACCCGTTCTCTTTGAAGGGCATACAGACGTTCGCCATTATTATTCCGCCCACCCCGTAAATCGGAATGTACGGTCCCCTGAGAAACCCCCTGTTTATCGGGCGTCTGTGATAAAGCGACTCGATGACGCTTTCAAGCGCCCAACCCATGACGTTGAACAAAAAAAACAAAAACAGCCAGTAAGAATAAGTTTCAAACATTGTCGTAAACGGCACCTCTAAATTATATCCACGAACCCGCCCTTTGAATCCTTATATTGATGTAGTAAGCGTCAACGCCGACCCAAACGGTTCCCTCCGCGCCGATTTCGCCGACGCAACGCTCAAATTCCCTTTTGTGGTTCATCATAAGGGCGGCGGACACGCGCTCCTCGTCCGTGCCGGACGAAAGCCGCTCATACTCGTCGGGGTCGAACCTGTCCTGAACGTCGGTGTTGCCGTCATTTTTGTTTATGAGAACGCGGAAAGTCTCTTCCGTGTACGAAACGGCGCCGTCCCCCACGGTGCAGAAAATGACACATTCGTATTCCTCGGTCTTGTTTTTGATGAATATATTGATAAACGTCACCGCGCGGTCTTCCCCGATTTTTTCCGTCAGATGCTCCTTGACGGCTTTCGCCGCGCTGAAAGCGGCTTTATGCTCGCCTTCCGTCTGGATTCCGAAATAATACACGAAACACACGAAGGCGCCCAGAACAAACCCCGCGACAAGGAACAAAGGCAAAACCGCGACCACGATTTTGGTTCTTATCCTTCTCGGGTCGGCTTTGGCTTTCGCTTTTTTTATATCCCGCTCCTTGGCGAAGCCGAAACTTTCGTCGCTGCCTTCCGTAATCGGCTGTTCGTCGCCCTCCCCGGGCTGAGCCGCTTCCCCCGTTTGCGCCGCTTTTTCGGGCGGGGCGGGGGTGTCGGCGGCTTGCTTTTCCCCGTCGAGGAGGACGTCGTCCGCGTGGTTGACCGTGCCGTCGCCCGCGCCGTCGCCCGCGCCGTCGTCCGCGCGGTTGACCGTGCCGTCGCCCGCCGCGACCTGTTCGGGGGGCGTTTCGCCGCCCTCGGGGTCGGGAACTCCGAACATCTCGTTTATCTGCGCGTTGTTGTTGATTTCATTGTTTTCCACGATACCACACCTTCTTTTGAGTTATACACGGAATATAATAGCACTTTTATTTTAATTTGTCAAATCTTCGCTTTACATTTTTGTGAAAGTGTGATAAAATAGTCCAAAAAGCGCGAAACGGGGGTTGGGTCATGTTTGAATACTTGTTCGGAAGGTATTTGGTGAACACGGGCAAAATCACGCAGGAAAAACTTTTTGAGCTGTTCGAGCGGATTGACGCGGAAAGCCGCCTGAAAGAGAATACGCGGGGGGACGACGAAGCCCTGTACGACGAGATAGAGCGCGCTGACGCGGCGGTGAAGCGAAAGCTGTCCGAACTCGTCGCGGAATACGACGCTCCGGCGGCGTCCCC
>JAIRWE010000140.1 GCA_031253365.1 Oscillospiraceae bacterium
AAAACGAGCTGGGCATCCCCGTGAAATTTGTGGGCGTGGGGGAGAAAATCGACGATTTGCAGCCGTTTTCACCGAAGGATTACGTCGACGCGCTGTTTGACGGTTCGCCGGAGGAAACCGCGTGAGGCTGATTATCGCTTCCGGCAATAAGGGCAAGGTTGAGGAATACGGGCGGATGTTGCTTCCCGTCGGGTTTGAAGCCGTTTCCATGTCGCGCGCGGGTTTTAACGCGGAAATTTCCGAGGACGGCGCGACCTTCGAGGAAAACGCGCGGCTCAAGGCGCGCGCGGTTTATGAATACGCCAAAAAGCTCGGGGCGCGAACCGTTCCCGTGATTGCGGACGACAGCGGTCTGGAAGTCGATTATCTCGGCGGCGAACCCGGCGTGCGTTCGGCGCGTTTCGCGCCAGTCGGGCAAAGGCGCGCGAGGGTTTTGGAAAAATTGAGGGGCGTTCCGAAAGAAAAAAGGACGGCGCGGTTTGTCTGCTGTATTTGTTATATCGGCGAAAAAGGTGATGAAATCGTTGTTCGCGGGGAGTGCGAGGGGTATATAGGCTTTGAGAACAGGGGAGAGAACGGGTTCGGTTACGACTCGATTTTTATGGCGGGGAACAAATCGTTCGCGGAAATGTCCGGCGCGGAAAAAAACGAGATAAGTCACAGAGGAAAGGCATTGAGGGAATTAGTCGGGACGTTAAAGGGAATCAAAATTGACTAAAATCGGAATATTCGGCGGCGCGTTCGACCCGCCGCATATCGGACACGTCGGTCTCGCCCTTTGGGTTACGCATAAGCTGTGTCTAAAAAAAACGCTGATTATACCGACGGGTGAGCCCGCGCACAAGGCGGCTTGCGTCGCGCCTTTCGCGGACAGGCTTGAAATGGCGAGGCTGGCGTTTGATTATCCGAAAATTTTTGAAATCAGCGACATTGAGAACCGTTCGGGGAAAAGCTACGCCATTGACACGATTCGCGAACTGAAAAAAAGCCGCCCTTCGGGTACGAAATTTTTTCTGATAATGGGCGGCGATATGCTGGCGGGTTTCGACGGCTGGCGGGAATACGGGCAAATCCTGCGGGAATGTACCGTTGTGGCGGCGGCGCGCGAACATAACCGCGACGAGCTGCGAAAATATTCCGAGAAGTTCGGGATAGCGTTGATTGGGGCGCCGGTAATGCCGGCTTCCTCGACCGCGATAAGGACCGCTTTGGCGGCGGGGGAACCGCGCGGTTATAACACGGTGGGCGCGCTGCCGGAAAAGGTATACCATTATATAAAGCAAAAAGGGCTGTATCACAATGCCGACTCATGACGTGAAAGACCGCTTGGCCGCGGAATACGAACCGCTCATTAAAAAAATGCTTTCCAAAAAGCGTTACGTTCACAGCGTCAACGTGGCGGATATGTGCGTTTATCTGGCGAAGCGGTACGGCGAGGACGCGGGAAGGGCGTATACGGCGGGGATACTGCACGATATTATGAAAGAACGCCCGCCCGAAGAGCTTCTCGAAAGAGCGGCGGGAAGCGGGTTGTCGCCCGACCCCGTGGAGCTGGCGGTTCCCGCTTTGAGGCACGCCGTGGCGGGCGGGCATTACGCGAAGAGTGAACTCGGAATAACCGACGGCGACGTAATCAATTCCATAAGGTTTCACACAATCGGCAGGGCGAATATGACGCTGCTTGAAAAAATCGTGTATCTGGGCGACCTCGTTTCAAAGGAGCGCGATTTCCCCGATGTGGAAAAACACAGGGATTATGTGAACAAAGACCTTGATTTCGCGATGTACCAGGCGCTGAAACTCGCCATTACCGACACCCTGCGGAAAAACGGAAAAATCCCGGCTTACACGTTGCAGGCGTATAACTGTTACAACGAATTTTGCAAGGAGAACAAAAAATGACGGATACCGAAATTCTTCAAATCGCGGTAAGGACACTGGACGAAAAATTGGGGAAGGACATAAAGGTTATCAGGATACGGGATGTTTCGTCGATAGCGAACTATTTCGTCCTCGCCACGGGGACAAGCTCGACGCAGGTCAAAACGCTCGCGGATATGGTGGAAAACAAGCTGTCGAAGAGCGGCACGGTTCCCCGCCGTATCGAAGGTTATCGCGGCGCGGACTGGATTGTCCTCGATTATATCGACGTCATCGTTCACATCTTTTACAAAGACACGAGGGAGTTTTATGACCTGGAAAGGCTTTGGCAGGACGGCGAGGCGGTGGATATAGGCGAACTGCTCGAAGCCGACGCGGAACGCCCCGGAAAGGTCGCCTTGTGAGGCGACCTCCGAAAACCCCCTTTCACCGCTTTTAGGAGGTTGCCATGAGCATAAGACTGTCCCCCGTTTTTTCCGACGGTATGGTGCTTCAGCGGGACGACGACATAACGGTTCGCGGTATTTCCGCCCCGGGCGAAACCGTGAAAATAAACTTCGGCGGCGCCGATTTCCTCGCGAAGGCGGGGGAGGACGGCGGGTGGGCTTGCTTCATGGGCAAATTCCCCGCGAGCGGCGAGCGGCGCGAAATGCGAATAACCTCGGAAACGGATGAAATCGTAATCCGCGATATTCTGACCGGAGACGTGTGGCTTTGTTCCGGGCAGTCGAATATGGAACTCGCGCTGGACCGCGCGCGCCATAACTACCCGGACGAAATGGCGGCGTCCGACGCCATGCTCCGCCAACTGCGCGTTCCGCAGGTGTATAACTTCAACGCGCCGACAAGCGGGCTTGAGCTGCCCGAATGCGCCTGGGAAGCCTTTTCCCCCGAAACCGCCCCGAATTTCACGGCGGTGGGCTATTTCTTCGCGAAGAAACTGCGCGAACGCTTCAAAATCCCGGTCGGGCTGCTCGCCTGCGCCGTCGGCGGAACGCCCGTAGCCGCCTGGATGAGCCGCCCCACGCTGGAAAAGCTGAACCTGCGCGACGAGGTCGCCGAAGCCGACGACCTCGCGAAAAACCCCGGCCGTATCGGGCGAACCCTGCGCGATTATGAATTATACGAGAGCGACTACCACAAAAGGCTCGACGAGGCGGACGAGGGCGTGAAATGCGGCTGGCACGCCGAAAACCGCGACGACGGCGATTGGGAAACCGTTCCGCTTTGCGAGAGCGTCGGCGGCGCGGGGGCTTACTGGTACCGCCGAACCTTCGACGTGCCGCCGGAGCTTTCGGGAGCCCAAGCCGTGATTTTCCTCGGGACCGCGCTCGATATGGACGAGGTTTACTTAAACGGCGAGAAAATCGGCACGGCGTATTACCGTTACCCCCCGCGCGAATATAAATTCACGCTGCCCGAAGGGAAAATGACGCTCGCGGCGCGGTTGCTGTGCTTTAACGCGCCGGGCGGCTTTACCGCGGGGAAGAACCATTTCATCGCGACGGAAAACGGCTGCGTGGATTTAAGCGGCTTGTGGAAACGCCGCCTCGGAACGGCCTTTGAGGAGAAAAAGCCGCAGACCTTTTTCGCGTATAAACCGACGGGGCTGTTCAACGGAATGATTTCGCCGCTGCTCGAATACGCGGTGAAGGGCGTTATCTGGTACCAGGGCGAATCCGACGCGCACGCCCCCGAACGCTACGGCGAGAAGATGCGCGCGCTGATTTCCGACTGGCGCGAGGGTTGGCGCGACGAGAATATGCCCTTCCTGCTCACGCAGCTCGCGTATTACGGCGGCGAGGGCGACAACGGCTGGGAAGCGTTGCGCGCACAGCAAAAACAGTGTCTGCGCCTGAAAAACACGGGCTTGGCGGCGGCATACGACTTGGGCGAGTACAACGACCTGCACCCGCAGAACAAGCGCGACGTCGGCGAACGCCTCGCGCGGCTCGCGGCGCGGCTCGCCTACGGCGAAACCGCCCCGCCCAATATGTTTGAAATGTACTGAGAGTAAAACTTAAAGGAGTAAAACCTGCATGAAAGCCAGAATTTCCGATGTTCTTGCCGGCGCCGAAGGCTTGACCCTTTCGGTGGGCATGATAGTCAAAAACGAGGAAAAGCACCTCGAAAAATGTCTTGCCGCGCTTAAACCGCTGTTGGACGCCGTTCCGAGCGAACTGGTGGTCGTGGACACGGGTTCCGAGGACCGAACCGTCGAAATCGCGCGCGCCTTCACCGAGCGCGTCGAACACTTCGACTGGGTCAACGACTTTTCCGCCGCGCGAAACTTCTGCCTTTCAAAATGTTCGGGCGAGTGGTTCATGTTCCTTGACGGCGACGATATACTTGACGCGGATTTAAGCGACATCATCGGCTTTTTCACCAACGAGGGCGAGAGGAGCCGATACAATACCGCCACCTACTGCACGAGGGACTACTTAAAGCCCGACGGCTCCGCCTGGACGGTGTTCGCGCAGTCGAGGGTTATCAAGCGGTTCAACGGGCTGCGCTTTCAAGGCGCGATTCACGAACATTTCGCCGCCTTCCCCGAACCCACCCGCCGCCTGAAAACGATTTCGCACCACTGGGGCTACGCCTACGAAACCGAGGAACAAAAGCAGGCGAAATACCAAAGGAACCTTACCATCTCGCTTCGGGAGCTGAAAAAAAAGCCGAACGACCTGCGGCTTCGCATGAGTATCGCGAACATAATCGAACCCGAGGAAAGGAGCGATTTCATCGGCAAAAGCGTGGAAATGGCAAGGAAAATGACGACGAGCAGCTACGCCGCGCCGACTTTTATCAGCCAAATTAAGCTCACGCTGGGCGAACGCGACGGCGAGGGCGCGCTTGCGTATATCGACGAGTATTTCCGCCTTTTCGGGCGGCTGGGGAAAAACGTCCTGACTTTGGAGGTATACGCGCTGAAAGTGATGGCTTTATGCGCCGCGGGGAAAATGGACGAGGCGAAGAAGGCGCTTGAAGGCTACGTCGAGCTGTATGAGCTTGACAAAAACGGTGGTTTGAACGATTTCGGGACGGGGCTTATGGTTCTGCTTTACAACCAGCCCGAAGGCCGCGCCAAAGTCGAGATGGTGTGCAATCGTATGCTGACGTCGCGCGCGCCTTTCTCGTTCGACGTGGACAGGCTTGTGGCGACGGTGATTCACGTCGAACAGCGGCTGACCCCCGCCGAAGAGCTTGTGGGCGCGCTTGAAGCGCGCCGCGACATAAGCGGGGCGGTTCGCGGAATGGACTATGAGGAAATAGAAAAGAACCTGGTTTTGCTCTCCCACGCTTTCCCGAACCTGCCGTATTTGGCGGCGAAGTACGACGGCGAGCGATTTTTGGTCAAAAGCGTGAAGAACCTGCTTTTCGCCGTCGCGCTGTATAAAGCCGCCCTGCCCTCCGCCGCCGCCCTCGGCGAAGGCGACCGCGCCGCGCTTTACGAAAAGTTCGCGTCCTACGCCGCGATTTACGCGGAAAACGTCTGCAACCCCGCCGTGCTTAACGAAACGGACGCCGCCGCCCTGCCCGAAGCCTGCCGCTTCGGTTATTACGTCGGCGCGGCGAAAAAGGCGCTTGAAGGCGGCGATAAGGCGGGATACGTGCGGCGGCTGAAAGACGCGCTGGATTCCTGCAAGTTCGCGCACGGCGTAATCGGGTATCTTCTGGAAGCGGTGTGATTATGTGTGAATAACAACAACGGATAGCGAACAACGCTATCCGTTATTTTTTTGCCGTCAATGTCTCAAAATCCATATCGGCGAAAAGCTCCGCCGCGTTTTTGTACTTCTTTGCGGTGCCGTTTGCGACGGCGGCGTAACATTCTTCGGCTTGAGCGAGGATTTCCGCCTCAAATTCGGGAGTATAACCGTTTTCCGTTCGCCGAACGGGGCTAACCGCGCTGCTTGAACGTGTGTTCATCATATTCCGTCACCTCCGCGCTTATTATACACAAAATACCCCCGCCTGTCAACCGCCCAAACTTTTTTCCGTGTAATGAAACTTTTCGCGTCCCCCCGCTGACTGCCTATACGTAAGCGACGGCTGAACCGGCGGCGAACCTCTCTCGGAATACGCTTTTTCGGAACAAATGTCAATAATCGCGATAAACGTGAAGAAATTTATGTTTATTTTGCCGATTGATTTTCTTGTCCGCGCAGTGTATACTGGATTGGTACGGCGCGAACGCCGTCACTCTAAAAAAAAAATTTACGGAGGAAAAAAACATGAAATTAAGGAAAATTACGGCGGCGCTTGTCGCCGGGGCGATGGCGGCATCGTTTATGATTTCGGCGGCGAGCGCGATTGAGTTCTCTTTGGCGGGCGCGCCGAGCGGGAGCGTTGCTGTTACCGACGGTAATGGTGTTTACACCGCGACTTACATCAAGACTATCCCTGGGTCGGGAATTACCCTAGCTACCAACGACTTGTTCGAGTTGGCGAGCGGTGACTTAATCGCTTCACCTGTTGACGGAAAGTTCATCCTTGTTGAATCGATTAGCTTTACGGCGGGAGGAACCGGAACGTACACTAACATCACGAAAGTTCCGGGTACGCCGGCGGACGACTACTACTCCGTAGGTGGTAAACTGACGGTCGAAAAAACAATAAACGACGATAACGACAGTCAAAATGGGACAGACGCACTTGCCGGAGCCGGTTTCGTCGGAGAAATCCAACGCGGAGCAGGGACCGGAGGGTGGGAAGCGTTCCAAGTACTCGGGAACGAACCTGTGAACACTTACATCCTTAAAATAACGTACAGAATGTTCACGGCACCGAGCACGAGCGCTCCATGGGACGATGTTACGAGTGTGGTGGGAGCGACGAACCTTAAGGTCGCGGCTGTGACGGACTACGCTCCTGTGAAAGGAAAATCGACGGATTTGAAAGATGCGTTAAACGACGAGATAGATGTTAAAGCAACGTTCACAAACTTCGGGCGTTCGACAGATATGTGGAACGGTATAAACAGACAATGGAACGGTACGTCAAGCACAGGGACTGCACCGTTCAAACTCGCGAGCGTGACCGAAGGAAGCGCAACGGGTTCTGACCAAGGGCAACACTATATGTTAATAAGCCTTAAAGACACCGTAACTTCGACTTCTATGAAAGAAGACGTGTTCAATAAAGATACGTTCTTATTAACAGTAGAAGCATCTGCCTCGCTGAAAGGTGCCGATTGGGCGGCAACTGAAACAAACCTGAAAAAAATAAAAGTTGCCTTCAACAACCCTGCGTACACTATTGACCAATTGGCTTGGACGGACGCAACGGCGTCGGGAGGAAGTTACTTCGGGATGGCGACGGTTTCGATCGACTCAATTTGGAGCAAGACTATCAACAACTTTTTCCCGGACTATATTGAAATAGCGTATAACGGCGCGACGACAATCAATAGCGGTGGTCCGATAATAAACGCGCTGTTCACTGCGTACCTCGCGGAAGATGTGCCGCTTGAGCCTCCTACGATAGTAGGCGACGACGACGATGACGACGATGACGATGACGATGATGACGACGATGATGATGACGATGATGACGACGACGATGATGACGACGACGACGATGATGACGACGATGATGATGACGACGATGATGATGACGATGATGACGACGATGATGACGACGACGACGATGATGACGACGACGATGATGACGACGATGACGACGATGATGATGACGACGACGATGACGACTTCCCCGAGAACCCGAAAGTCGGTCAGAAGTATACGGACTCCGAAGGCGTTCTGTGGGTCTGGAACGGGACTGAATGGGTTATCGTCGGCAGCGCGGGCGACCCGAACGTGAACACCGGTGCGGCTATTGCGTTAATACCCGCTTTAATCGCGGGCGGCGCGGCGGTTATCACCAGGAGAA
>JAIRWE010000150.1 GCA_031253365.1 Oscillospiraceae bacterium
TCGCCCTTGTCGCCGCGCTCCACTTCGATGTTGTACTTTTTGCCGTCGCTGTCCGCGGCGTGGACATCCAAGCGAACGGAACGCCCCTGAAGGTTCTTCACGCCGTATTGCGTGATTGCACTCTTTACAATCAAATCGGGCTTGTCTAAAATGATACGAAGCAGCAACCGGGTACATTCGATGTTGTTCTCAAAGCACTTCGTCATAAAAGTGTCGTCAAGCAACCGCATAAGGCGGATTTTTTCAAGTATCTTCGCCCGCTTTTCTTCGCGGCTTGTTTTTGCCAAAAGTCTTTCTCCTTTTTGCGTTCACTCGCCGAGCGCGGCTTTCAGCGATTTTCTTAATTTGCGGCAATCTTAAAACCGTATTTTCGGGCGGCGATTTTGCCGCGCTCATTAAAATACGCCGTCCGCTCCGCGGGTGTCATTCCCTTTGTTTCTTTTTCAATCCTGTCGCGGATTGCATGAACCTCATCAAGAATTATATCGGGTTTTTTCATCGTCAATGACCTCCATGGGAGAATTTATTTCTATCGCTTTATAACCGAGCAATATGTTTATTGCCCCCGTCATTTTTGCGGTTTTTACTTTTACAATGTGCCGAAAGTTAAGGCTGACTATCATATCAAGACCATTCACGGCGGCGGAGGCAATGTGGCTTGCGTCCGCCAACGAACCCCTCGCGAGCGCGCCTTCGGCTACATAGCGTCTTGCGAGTTTGTCCGTTTCGTCATCAGCCGGTAAAACCGTTATGTTATAGCGTTCTGTCAACGCTATCATTTTATCCCGTTTTTCGCTTGGAGCTTCTTCCAATTCGCTTATAACATAGAGCGAAGTATACGGCTCAAATTTACCCTTGGCACATTCTTCAAAAAACGCGACGGTGTCGGCGTGGGCTTCCCTTTCCTCGTCGAAATAATAGTTAAACAAAGTCGTTTCCAAATAGACTTTCAATGTTTTCATGGACGGGTTCCTTTTAATTAAGAAAGCCCCGCGCTCAGCCGCGCCCGGCGTTCATTCGCCGAGCGCGGCTTTCAGCGATTTTCTTGCCGTGTCGGGGTTGCCGGAACCGCCCAGCTTCTTCATAACCTGACCCATGAGGAAACCGAACGCCTTTTCTTTGCCCGCGCGATAATCCGCCTTCGCGCCGGGATTTTCCGCCAACACCGCGGCGACCGCGGCGGCGACGGCGACCGCCGCCTCTTCGTCGTCGGCGAGCATCATCAGGTTGTTTTCAGCGATGTATTTTTCCGGGTCGGCGCCGCGAACGAACACCGCCTCGACGGTTTCCTTATAGGCGTTGCGGTTGATTTTCCCCTCCGAAACAAGGCGGACAAGGAACGCCAAGCCGCGCGCGTCGGGCGACAGCTCTTCCGGAAGTATGTTGTTTTGGTTTAAAAGCCGCATTATCTCGCCCGTAACCAAATGGGCGGATTCAACGGGGGAACCGCTCAGCTCCGAAAGCGTTTCAAACAAATCCGAAACATTCTTGTGCGCGGTGATTATCACCGCTTCCTTCTCCGAAACGCCGCAATCCTTAACGTACCTTTCGCGTTTTTGATGCGCCAATTCCGGCAGCCTTTTTTCCAGAGCGTTCAGCCAAGCGTCGTCGATTTCGACGGGCAGCAAATCGGGTTCGGGGAAATAACGGTAATCGGGCGCGTTTTCCTTTGAGCGCATACCGTAGGAAAAGCCCTTTTCGTCGTCCCAGCGCCGCGTTTCCTGCAAAACGCTCCCGCCTTCCCGCAGAATTTCCGTCTGCCGCTTCGTCTCATAATCAATGGCGCGCGCGATTGCCCGAAACGAGTTGAGGTTCTTCATTTCGGTGCGCGTGCCCGGCGGCGAACCCGCCTGCCTGACCGAGAGGTTTACGTCGGCGCGAAGCGAGCCTTCCTGCATTTTGCAGTCGCATACGCCGAGATAAAGAAGAGTTTCCCGCAGTTTTTCAAGATAGGCGATTACCTGTGCCGCCGTGCGTAAGTCGGGGTGCGTGACGATTTCGATGAGCGGAACGCCGCATCGGTTAAAGTCCATGAACGTCTTGCCGCTTCGCGCGTCGTGAATCAGCTTTCCCGCGTCTTCCTCCATGTGGATTTCGCGTATGCCGATTGACTTTTCCTCCCCGTCCGCCCGAACGTCCAAACGCCCGTTCCGGCAAATGGGGGCGTACAGCTGGGATACCTGATAGGCTTTCGGCAGGTCGGGATAAAAATAATTCTTGCGGTCGAATTTACACTGCCGCGTAATCTCGCAGTTAAGCGCCAGCCCCACCAAAACGGCGTATTCCACGACGGCGCGGTTGAGCTTGGGCAACGTCCCGGGGAACCCCGCGCATACGGGGCAGACCCGCGTGTTGGGTTCCCCGCCGAACGCCGTGGAGCAGCCGCAAAAAATTTTCGAGGAGGTCGAAAGCTCGGCGTGGACTTCCAGCCCGATTACGGTTTCCCAGTTCATTGAGGCTCACCCCCTGTCGGCGCCCTTCTCGTGTGAAAGTCGGTGCGGCTTTGATAAAGGCGCGCCGCGCCGACAAGCGTCTTTTCCGAAAAGGCGCTCCCGATAAGCTGAAACCCGACGGGCAGAGCCTTCTCGTCGAACCCGCACGGGAGCGCGATTGCGGGAAGCCCCGCGAGATTGACGGAAACGGTGTATATGTCGCCCATGTACATTTTTACGGGTTCGCCCACGTTTTCGCCGATTTTATAGGCGCTCGTGGGGGCGACGGGCGAAATGAGCATATCGAAACGCCCGAACAGGGCGTCGTATGCCTCTTTAATCAAATAACGCGCTTGAAGCGCCTTTTTGTAATAAGCGTCGTAATACCCGGACGAAAGCACGAACGAGCCGAGCATTATCCTCCGCTTTACCTCAATCCCGAACCCCTCGCTCCTGGACAGGCGGTAAACGTCCGAAAGCGTCTTGGCGTCCGCGTTCCTGTAACCGTATTTCAGCCCGTCATACCGCGAAAGGTTGGACGACGCTTCCGCGCAGGCGATTATGTAATACGCGGGAACCATGTAGTCCATCATCGGCATTTCAAAATCCTCGACCCCGTATCCCGCCGCCTTAAATTCCTCCGCCGCCGCCAAAACCGCCTTCTTCACGCTTTCGTCTATGCCCGCGCCGAAATAGTTGCGGGGAACGCCGATTTTAAGCCCCGCCGCCGAAGGGCAATCGGCGGGGAAGTCGAACGGCTTTTTGATAACGCAGGTGCTGTCTTTTTCGTCCGCGCCCGATATAACCGACAGCAGGGCGGCGCAGTCGTCCGCGTCGCGCCCGATGGGTCCGATTTGGTCAAGGGACGAGGCGTAGGCGATTAACCCGTACCGCGACACCGAACCGTAAGTCGGCTTTATTCCCGTCGCGCCGCAAAAAGAACAGGGCTGGCGTATGCTCCCCCCCGTGTCGGAACCGAGTGCCGCGGGAATTTCCCCGCTTACGACCGCCGCCGCGCTCCCCCCGGAAGAACCGCCCGCCACGCGCGACACGTCCCACGGGTTGTGAACGGCTCCGCGCGCGCCCGTTTCGCTGGAACCGCCCATGGCGAACTCGTCCATGTTGAGCTTGCCCATTATAATCATGCCCGCCTGTTCAAGCCTTTCGACGACCGTCGCGCTGAACACGGGAACGTAACCGCCGAGCGTTTTTGAGGCGCAGGCGGTTTCAACCCCTTTGACGGAAATATTGTCCTTCACGGCGACGGGAACCCCCGCGAGAGGCGAAAGGGCTTCGCCGCCGTCAATCCGCCTTTGAACTTCCGCCGCGCGCGCGAGGGCGTTTTCTTTTGAAACCGTGACAAACGCGTTCAGCGTCTTGTCGTTTTTTTCGACGCGCTCGATATACGCGCTCACGGCTTCGGTTACGCTGATTTTTTTCGCTTTTATCGCGGCGGATAATTCCGTCGCGCTTAAATCAAACATTTTTACGACAGCCCCTTCCGTTTACTCGACCGTTTTCGGCGCGATGAACGCTTCGCCGTTTTTTTCGGGCGCGTTTCGCAAAATCAGCGACCTGTCAAACGAACCCCCCGCCTCGTCCTCGCGGAAGGCGTTCACGTCGTCGAAAGGGTGGCTGCGTTCCGGAACGCCGGCGGCGTCCAATTCCCCCAGCCGCTCCATAAAGCTCAGGATTTCCCCCAAATCCGCGGACAGCCGCTCCTTTTCCCCGTCGGAGAGCGTAAGGCAGGAAAGGTTTTCAAGATATTCAAGCAATTTTCCGTCTATAATCATCAGTCGTCACACCGCCCCTTGCAGCAGCATCGCCTCCGCGACCTTCCTGAACCCGGCGATGTTCGCGCCCGCGACGAAGTTGTCTTCCTTCCCCGCCTCCCTCGCGGCGGCGGCGATGTTGCCGTAAATGTTCTCCATGATGTTTTTGAGCTTCTTGTCCACCTCGTCGAAGCTCCACGCGATTCTCATGGCGTTCTGGCTCATTTCAAGCGCCGACGTCGCCACGCCGCCCGCGTTCGCCGCCTTGCCCGGGGCGAACAAAACCTTGTTTTTCAGCAAAATTGAAGTGGCTTCCAGCGTCGTGGGCATATTCGCGCCTTCGCCGACCGCGAAACAGCCGTTGCTTACGAGGGCTTTCGCGTCGGTTTCGTCCAATTCGTTCTGCGTGGCGCAAGGGAGCGCGACGTCGCACTTAATGCCCCATATACCCTTGCCTTCGGAGTAAAGCGCGCCGGGGCGGTAGTTCTTGTATTCGGAAATTCTGCCGCGATTGATTTCCTTGATTTCCTTGACGGCGTTAAGGTCAACCCCGATTTCGTCGTAAATATACCCGTTGGAATCGGACAGGGCGACCACCTTCCCGCCTAATTGCTGCACCTTTTGGGTCGCGTAAATGGCGACGTTCCCCGAACCGGAAACGACGACGGTCTTCCCTTCAAGCGATTTGCCGTGACAGCGCAGCATTTCGTCGACCAAATAAACCAGCCCGTACCCCGTGGCTTCCGTGCGGGCAAGCGAGCCGCCGTAGGTCAGCCCCTTTCCGGTTAGGACGCCCTCGAAACGGTTTGAAACGCGCTTATACTGCCCGTACATATACCCGATTTCGCGCCCGCCCACGCCTATATCACCGGCGGGGACGTCGTTCGCCGCCCCGATGTGGCGTTGCAACTCGGTCATAAAGCTCTGGCAAAACGCCATAACCTCGCGGTCGGATTTGCCCTTCGGGTCAAAGTCGCTGCCGCCCTTGCCGCCGCCGATGGGCAGCCCCGTCAGGGAATTTTTGAAAATCTGTTCAAAGCCCAGAAACTTTATTATGCTCAAAGACACGCTCGGGTGAAAGCGCAACCCGCCCTTATACGGACCGATGGCGCTGTTGAACTGGACGCGGTAGCCCTTGTTCACCTGAACCCTGCCCTCGTCGTCAACCCAGGGAACCCTGAACATAACGACGCGCTCCGGCTCGACGAGGCGTTCGAGGATTCCCCACCTCTCGTATTCCGGACGCCCGTCGACAAAGGGCTGAAGCGAAGTGAGGATTTCGGTCAGCGCCTGGTGAAATTCCGGCTCGCCGGGATTCCTTTTGATTGTTTGTTCCAATACTCTTGCCGTGTAAGACATAAAACGCCCTCCCGTTGGTTGTTGGTTGTTAGTTGTTTTTTTGAAAACTATTGCAATTTTTGTAAAATAGTGATATAAATATAACAGCGCTGGTGTAGCTCAATCGGTAGAGCAGCTGATTTGTAATCAGCAGGTTGGGGGTTCAAGTCCGTTCACCAGCTTGTTACATATTGTTTTCGCTTTCCTTTATAATCGACTGCATAACCGATATTTCCGCCGAAACGTCCATCGCCTTGTCGCTGAACAGCTCGTCGTATTCCCGCTTGAACACGCCCGTCATCTTTTCCGTGACGCCCTCGATTTTGCGGAGCGTTTCCGTTATGTTCCCGCCCTTGTCGGGTTTCGCGTCAAGCTCCTCGTAGGTTTTCAGGAAGTTCACGGTCGTGGGCAGGTAATAGTTGACGAACTGCCGCAGACCCTTCGCCTTCTCGGGGTTTTCGGAAATGAAGGCGGCTATTTCGTCCAAAATCCGCAGCAGCTCTTTGAGCGGTTCGCGGATTTTCGGCGTTCTGAGCGCGGTCGAAAGCCGCACAAACTCGCTTTTGCTTTCATAAATGGCGGAAAGCGCCGCGTCAAGCGAGGCGTCCCCCGTCGCCGACGGCTTTTTCACGGCGGGGGTTTTCCTCGGGGCTTCGGTGAAATACACCGGCGCGGGGAAAAACAACAGCGTTATCAAAAACGCGCACACCCCCGCCGCCAACGCCGGCAGCATCATCGCCTTAAACGGCGTCGCCGCCGCCGCAGTGACAGCCGCCGCGACAAAAGCCGTGACGGGCAGCCCCCTGTTTTCTTTATAGACTATGCCTTCCTCCGCCTCAAGCTGCGGAAGCGGTTCGGCGTCGGGCGCGAACACCAATTCTTTGTTTTCAAGGTCGAAAGCCATTTGGACGAAATAGCCGCGCTTTTTCATTTCCTTCAAATCGGCGGAAACGGTTTTCAGCGATTTGTCCGAGGCTTTTGCGACGTCGGAGATTTTGAAGCGCGGATAGGCGCCGATAATCCTTTCGTAACGGGAGCTGCGTTCCGCCCTCAAAAGCGCCTTTATCCCGATGACGACCCAAACGATGCCGAACGCCAGCCCGCTGACCGCGAACCACGCGCTGTAACCGCTCCCCACCGGGCCGAAAATCCACGCCAGGAAGAAATCGTACAAGCCTTTCATCAGCGCGGAAAAGAAAGCCGCCAGCAGATACAGCCCCGAAACCAAAAGCGACAGCCCGATGAGCAGCAGACCGAACACCATGTCCTTCACTTTGGCTTTTTTGTTGGAATCCACGCTATCCCCCCCTTTTTCCCGGCAATCGCCGTCACAGCTTCATTATATAATATATTTCCGACAAACGCAAGTGTTTGACGGAGATTTTTTGCCCCCGCCCAAAAACTAATAACTAATAAACTAACAACTAAGCACTTTCTGCACCCTTTCGCGGATAAGCTCCTTTTGCGCCTTGAACTCGTCGTAGGCTCCGTCGACGCCGTCCCTTACGTCGCCCGCCAGCTTCGCCAAAAGCGTGAACCCCAAATTGCCCGCGACGCCGCTTACCGTGTGGATATACCGTTCAAAGTCCGCGCCGGGTTCGGGGGCGGGGAACTTCACGCCTTCCCGCGCGAAATTCAAAAGCGCCTCCTTATACCGCTTCTCGTCGCCGCCGAAACGCGCCAGCCCTTCGTCGACGGCGACGCCTTCGATTGAAAAGCCCGCGCCGCCTTTTTCTTCAACCGGGAAGTCCGCCGCCGCGACGTGTTTTTCGGCGGGAAGGCGGCGCGCCAATTCCTCTTGGAGCTTTTCAAGCTCTATGGGCTTGGGGATATACCCGTCCACGCCAAGCTCGCCGAACTCGCTCACCTGTTCCGCCATGACGTTGGCGGTCATGGCAAGGATACATATATCCTTGTACGGCTCGTCGCTCTCGCGGATTCTCCGCGTGGCTTCCTTGCCGTCCATTACGGGCATTTGTATATCCATGAGGATAAGGTCGTATGAACCCTTTTGCAAAAGCTCAAGGCATTGGGCGCCGTTGTCCGCGACGTCCGCGCTTATTCCGAGGATTTCCAGAAGCTGGGTCGCCACCTCCTGATTTATAATGTTGTCCTCGCAGAGCAAAACCCGCGCGTTCTTAAACCCCTTCGGTTTCGGCGCGGCGCCCGGACCGTCGGTGACGGTGTCGCGAAGCCGCCTTACGAAAGATACGGGGACAATGGGCTTTTGCAGAACGTCCTTGAACCCCACCTCCCTTATCTCGTCCTCGGGGATGCTCCGGACATAGGCGGAAACCATGAGCAGTTTGGACTTGTACCGGCTTTTCATAAGCTCGCGCCCTATTTCTATGCCGTTGTCCTCGCCCAGTATATAATCCAGCACGATTATGTCGAAGGGCTTCCCTTCCCGCGTGCCCTGCGCGGCGCGTTCCAAAGCCGCCTTCCCCGAGTTTACGCAGACCGGCAGGAACCCCGCCGCCGTACACAGCTTTTCCATTATCTCGCAGGAAACGGGGTCGTCGTCCGCGATTAAAACGGAACAGCGGGCGTCGTCCGAACCCTTCCGCATCACTTCGGCAAGCGCGGTCTTGTCGGCGTCAAGCTTGAACCTTATGCTCACGGTGACTTCGCTGCCTTCGCCGAGGACGCTCTTGACGTCAATCGTGCCGCCCATAAGCTCGATTAACTGCTTGGTGATGCTCATACCCAGACCCGTCCCCGACGTCTTGTATTTGAAGCTGTCGCTGAACTGCGTAAACGGCGCGAAAAGCGAGTCCAGCTGCTGTTTCGTCATGCCTATCCCCGTGTCGGTCACCTTAAAGACAAGGTCGGCGCTTTCCTCGTCCATGCTCGCGGGGAACACCCGCAGCACCACGCAGCCGCTCCCCGTGTATTTGGCGGAATTGTCCAAAAGGTTTTTCAGCACCTGCCACAGGCGCGTCTTGTCGCCCACAAGGTAATAGGGCGTACTCGGGTCTATGTCGAGGAGCATCTCGATTTTCTTGTCCTCTATCCTTTCGGAGGCGACGATAAAGGCGTTCGACGCAATGTCTTCCAAGGCGAACTTTTCCTCCACGAGGTCGAGTTTTTGCGCCTCGATTTTGGAAAAGTCCAGAATGTCGTTGATGATTGTAAGCAGGTTCTTCGCCGAGGCGTTGATTTTTCGGTAGGTTTCGATGTCCTGCTGGTCGCCGCAGCGCGTAAGGGCGATTTGCGAGAAGCCGAGTATGGCGTTCATCGGCGTGCGGATTTCGTGGCTCA
>JAIRWE010000195.1 GCA_031253365.1 Oscillospiraceae bacterium
TTTACGGGAAGATAACGGTTGATAATTCCGAAATCGAAGACCAGATTTTGATAAAGTCCGACGGTATGCCGACGTACAACTTTGCCAACGTCATTGACGACCATTTGATGAACATAACCCATATCATACGCGGCAACGAGTTCCTGTCGTCCACCCCGAAGCACGTTTTGCTGTACGGGGCGTTCGGGTGGGAACCGCCGGTGTTTATCCATGTTTCGCAGATTATGCGGGACTCTTCGCATAAACTCTCCAAGCGCGACGGCGACGCTTATTTTTCCGATTTTATGCAAAAGGGCTACCTTGCCGAAGCCGTCGTCAATTACATCGCCCTGCTCGGTTGGTCGCCGAAAGGCGAAAACGAGATTTTCAGCCTCGGAGAGCTTGTCGATGCGTTCGATTTGAGCGGCGTATCGAAGTCGCCCGCGATTTTTGACGAGGTGAAAATGCGCGCGATTAACGCCCATTATATCCGCGCGCTGCCGCCCGAAAAATTCACGGAACTCGCGAAGCCGTATATTCCGAAAGCGGATATTGATTACGGCGTTCTGTGCGCGGCTTTGCAGCAGCGAACGGAGGTTATCGCCGATATAGCGCCGCAGGTGGATTTTATCGAACAAGCCCGCGATTACGACGCCGGGCTGTATGAAAACAAGAAAATGAAAACCTCCCCCGAGACCGCCCTTCAAGCGTTAAACGCCGCGAACGAAATTTTGGGGAATTTTTCTTCGGATTTTTCCCGCGGGGGCGTTTACGACGCGTTCAAGGAAACCGCCGAAAAATCGGAACGTAAAATAGGATGGTATCTTTACCCTTTGCAGGTCGCGCTTACGGGGAAACCGACCGCGCCCGGCGGCGGTCTTGATATTTGCGCGGTTTTGGGCAGGGACGAGAGCTTAAAACGGATAAAACGGGCAATCGCGAAATTGGAAACACAACTGTCGTGATATAATCACGAAAAAATCACAAAAGAGCGTTATACTGAACGTCAATGACCGTACTGTTAAGGAACATACGATGATAAAAGTAGAAAATCTCACAAAAAATTACGGCGCGAATAAAGCGGTGGACGATATTTCGTTCGTCGCCGAAAGCGGGAAAATTCTCGGTTTTCTGGGTCCTAACGGCGCGGGGAAAACCACCACCATGAATATATTGACGGGGTACGTTTCCTCCACGAAGGGGCGGGCTTTGCTGGGCGGCGTCGATATTCTCGAAAATCCCATACAAGCGAAAAAGCAAATCGGGTATCTTCCGGAACATCCGCCGCTTTACCTCGATATGACCGTGGACGAGTACCTGAATTTCGTCTGCTCGCTGAAAAAATCCACCCTCCCCAAACGCTCGCATTTGAACGAAATTTGCGAGCTTACGAAAATCACGGATATGCGCCGCCGGTTAATCCGCAACCTTTCCAAGGGATACAGGCAAAGGGTCGGATTGGCGCAGTCGCTTGTGGGGAACCCCCCCGTCCTCATACTTGACGAGCCGACCGTCGGCTTGGACCCTCAGCAGATTATCGAGATTCGCTCGCTCATAAAGAAATTGGGGAAAAACCACACCGTTATACTTTCGTCGCACATTCTTCCGGAGGTGCAGGCGGTGTGCGATAAAATCGTGATTATCAACAGGGGGAAAATCGTGGCGGACGCCTCCGCCGAAAGCCTGACCCTTTCCGGCGACCGCAAGCTGATTATGCGAATTGAGGGCGGTTGCGGCGAAATAAAAAAGCTGCTTTCGTCGGTCGGTCATGTTGAGCGCGTAACCGTCGGCGGCGAAATCGAGCCGAAGGTATACGAATATGAGATTGAAGCCGAATCAGGTGCGGACGTAAGGCGCGATGTTTTCCGAAAATTGGCGGGCAGAAATTTCCCCGTGCTTATGATGAAATCAAGCGAACTGACCTTGGAGGAGATTTTCCTTAAAATCACTACGGGGGATATTTACGGGTACGCCGAAACGCCCGAACCCGAAAACCCGCCGTCGCAGACGAAAGAAGGGAGCCGCTGAAAATGATTGCTGTCTTTAAGCGCGAACTCGGCGCGTATTTCACGACGCCGCTCGGATATGTGTTCATCGGCGTGTATGTGTTTTGTTCCGGAGCGTTTTTTTATATGTTCACGCTTACGAGCGGTATACCGTCCGTCGGCGCGGTGGATATGTCCGTGATGTTCACGATGATGTTTTTTGTGCTGATGGTGACGGTTCCGATTTTAACCATGCGCCTTTTGTCGGAGGAAAAGAAAAACAAAACCGACCAGCTTACGCTGACGGCGCCGCTGAGCCTGTTCGGTCTGGTAATGGGGAAGTTCATGGCGGCGTTCGCGATTTTTTTAATCAGTACGGTCGTTATGCCGATTTACGGGTTGGTGCTGGCGCATTTTTCGCCGGAGCATTTCAGATGGGCGGTAGTGTGGGGGAACATCGCGGGGTTGATAATGCTCGGCGCGGTTTATACGTCGGTGGGGCTTTTCGTGTCGTCCCTTACGGAAAACCAGATGATTGCCGCCATTATCAGCATTTTGCTGAACATCGCGTTTTTGCTTTCCTCCGTCGCGTCGTCTTACGTAAACATCGGGTTTATATCTTACGCGCTCACGGAAATGTCCCTGTTAGACCGTTATAACGAGTTCACCGCGGGAATATTCAGGTTTTCAAATATGCTGTTTTTTAT
>JAIRWE010000095.1 GCA_031253365.1 Oscillospiraceae bacterium
TCGCCCTTGTCGCCGCGCTCCACTTCGATGTTGTACTTTTTGCCGTCGCTGTCCGCGGCGTGGACATCCAAGCGAACGGAACGCCCCTGAAGGTTCTTCACGCCGTATTGCGTGATTGCGCTCTTTACAATCAAATCGGGTTTGTCTAAGATGATACGAAGCAGCAACTGGGTACATTCGATGTTGTTCTCAAAGCACTTCGTCATAAAAGTGTCGTCGAGCAACCGCATAAGGCGGATTTTTTCAAGTATCTTCGCCCGCTTTTCTTCGCGGCTTGTTTTTGCCAAAAGTCTTCCCTCATTTACTTACGGTGTTCTTCGCGCCGGGGGTGCCGGGCTATTTCCCGCCGGCAATCGCCGCTTGCGCGGCAGCCAGCCTCGCTATCGGAACCCTGAACGGCGAACAGGAAACATAATCCAGCCCCGCTTTGTGGCAAAAGCCGATTGTGGACGGGTCGCCGCCGTGTTCCCCGCATATACCGAGCTTCAAGCCGGGGCGGGTCTGCCTGCCCAGTTTGCAAGCCATTTCGACTAACTTGCCCACGCCGGTTTGGTCTAACCTCGCGAACGGGTCGGATTCATAAATGCTTTCCTTATAATAAGAACCGAGGAACTTGCCCGCGTCGTCGCGGGAGAAACCGAAGGTCATCTGCGTCAAGTCGTTGGTGCCGAACGAGAAAAACTCGGCTTCTTTGGCTATTTCGTCGGCGGTGAGGGCGGCCCTCGGAATCTCAATCATGGTTCCCACCATGTACGGGAGCTGAACGCCCGCTTCTTTAATGAGCTTGTCGGCGGTTTCGACCACCACCTTCTTGACGAACGCCAACTCTTTGAGCTCGCCTATCAGCGGAATCATAATTTCGGGAACGACCTTCATGCCGCGCTCGTTCACGGCGAGAGCCGCCTTTATGACCGCTTTGGTCTGCATAACCGCGATTTCGGGATAGGTGACCGCCAGACGGCAGCCCCTGTGCCCCATCATCGGATTGAACTCGTGCAGGGACGAGATAATCGCCTTGATTTCGCTGATGCTTTTGCCCATCGTCTTCGCGAGGGCGGCGACATCCTCGTCTTCCGTCGGCAAAAACTCGTGCAGGGGCGGGTCAAGGAACCGTATGGTTACGGGGTAGCCTTTCATGGCTTCGTAAATTCCCTCAAAATCGCCCTGCTGCATAGGCTCAAGTTTGGCGAGAGCCGCCTCGCGCTCCTTAACCGTGTCGGAACAAATCATCTCGCGGATTGCCGCGATTCTGTCCGCTTCAAAGAACATATGCTCGGTGCGGCAAAGACCGATGCCTTCCGCGCCGAACGAAACGGCTTTTTTCGCGTCGGCGGGCGTGTCGGCGTTGGTGCGGACTTTAAGCGTTTTGAACTTGTCCGCCAGCTCCATAATCCGCCCGAACTCGCCGCCGATTGTGGCTTCGACGGTTTTTATGGCTTCGCCGTAGATGTTGCCCGTGGTGCCGTCAAGGGAGATGAAATCGCCTTCTTTGTAGGTTTTGCCGCCCAGCTCGAATTTCCTGCCTTCCTCGTCGATTTTGATTTCGCCGCAACCCGCCACGCAACAAGTCCCCATTCCGCGGGCGACGACCGCCGCGTGGGAGGTCATTCCGCCGCGCGCGGTGAGAATCCCCTGCGAATGGTGCATACCCTCTATATCCTCCGGAGAGGTTTCAAGACGGACGAGTATAACCCTTTTACCCGCCTCGCCCCATTCCGTCGCCGTTTCCGCCGTGAAAGCCACCTGCCCGCAAGCCGCCCCCGGGGAAGCGGGCAACCCCCTGCCTATGGGCTTCGCCGCTTTGAGGAACGCCGCGTCGAACTGCGGGTGCAAAAGCGCGTCAAGCTGCTTGGGGTCAATCATACAAACCGCTTCTTCCTCGGTTTTCATGCCCTCGTCAATCAGGTCGCAGGCGATTTTAAGCGCCGCCGCCGCCGTGCGTTTCCCGTTGCGGGTTTGGAGCATATAAAGTTTTTTGTCCTCGATTGTAAATTCCATGTCCTGCATATCCTTGTAGTGATTTTCAAGGGTGTCGCAGATTTTCACGAAATCGTCATACGCCTGCGGCATAATGTCTTTCAGCTGGTCGATTGTCTGCGGGGTGCGTATTCCCGCCACGACGTCCTCGCCCTGCGCGTTGATTAAAAACTCGCCGTAGAGCTTCTTCTCGCCGGTGGAGGGGTTGCGCGTGAACGCCACGCCCGTGCCGGAAGTGTCGCCCAAGTTCCCGAATACCATCGCCTGCACGTTGACCGCCGTTCCCCATGAGGAAGGTATGTCGTTCATACGGCGGTAATACTTCGCGCGCTCGTTGTTCCACGAACGGAAAACGGCCTTTATCGCGCCCATGAGCTGTTCTTTGGGGTCGGACGGGAAATCGGCGCCCAGCTTGGATTTATATTCCGCCTTGAACTGCCGCGCAAGCTCCTTCAAATCGTCGGCGGAAAGCTCGGTGTCGTGCTTGACGCCCTTCTTTTCCTTCATGGCGTCGATTAACTCTTCAAAATATTTCTTCCCGACTTCCATTACCACGTCGGAATACATCTGTATAAACCTTCTGTAACAATCATACGCCCAGCGCGGGTTGCCCGACTTCCCCGCGATAACCTCGACGACTTCGTCGTTCAAGCCGAGGTTGAGGATGGTGTCCATCATTCCCGGCATGGAAGCCCGCGCTCCGCTGCGCACGGAAACAAGCAAAGGGTTTTCCGTGTCGCCGAACTTTTTACCGGTAATACCCTCCATTTTCGCGATGTACTCCATTATTTCGGCTTGAATCGAATCGCCGATAACCTCGCCGTCGTCATAATAGCGCGTGCAAGCCTCGGTCGAAATGGTGAAGCCCTGCGGGATGGGCAGCCCCAGTTTGGTCATCCCCGCTAAGTTGGCGCCCTTCCCCCCGAGGAGCTCGCGCCATTTTTCGTCGCCCTCCGAAAACAGATAAACGAATTTTTCGCTCATTACAAATTTCCCTCCTGAAAAATAATATATTCTGATTATAACAGAACGGGGAAGAAAAATCCAGTGCTTTTACGCAAAAGAATAAAAAAAATAAAAAAAAATAATAAAAAAAATAAAATAATAAAAAAAAACGAACCGCCCCCGCAAAGGGACGGTTCATTTTTAATTGATTGATTTTTCAGCTTTTCAGTCTGAACTGTCTGATTAACTCTTCCAGCATTTCGGACTGACCGCTCATTTCCTGCGCCGCCGCCGCCGACTGTTCCGCGGTCGCGCTGTTTTGCTGGATAACCTGCGTTACCTGCTCGATACCCGTGTTAATCTGCGAGATACCCATGGATTGCTCCTCGGAGGAACGCGCGATTTCGTTGACAAGCTGGCTGCTCTCGTTGATGCCCGAAACAATTTCGGTGAGGCTGGACGCGGTTTCGTTCGCGATGCGCGCGCCCAGCTCCGCTTTTTCTATGGAGTTGGAGATAAGCTCGCTCGTATCCTTCGCCGCTTCCGCGCTCTTGCCCGCGAGGTTCCGGACTTCCTCCGCGACGACCGCGAAGCCCTTTCCGTGCTGCCCCGCCCTTGCCGCTTCCACCGCGGCGTTCAGCGCGAGAATGTTCGTCTGGAACGCTATATCGTCGATTACCTTGATAACCTTGCTGATGTTCTGGCTCGCCTGGTTGATGTCGTTGACCGCCGCCATCATTTCGTCCATTTGGCGGCTGCCTTTTTCCGCGCTCTTGATAATCACGTCGGCAAGCTCCGCCGCCTTTGTCGCCATTTCCGCGTTTTGTTTGGTTTTGCCCGATATTTCGGCGGTGGAGGAAGAAAGCTCCTCAATGGTCGCCGCTTGTTCGGTGGAACCGGAGGCAAGCGCCTGCGCGCCGTCGGCTATCTGCTTGGAACCCATATTAACCTGCGAGGAGGAGGAATTGATTTCCCCGAACATATCGTTCAGCTTCGCGTTCATCTTTTGCAGGGAAACGCCCATAATATCCCTGTCGGACAGCAGGCTGACGCTTGAAGTCAAGTCGCCGTTGGAAATAACCTCCAGCTCGTTGCCGATGTCGGTAATCCTTTTGATAAATCCGGCGGTCGCGTTGATGCACTGCCCGATTTCGTCCCTGTTTTGCGCGTAATCCCTGATTGTGTCCTCTTCCTCTTTGCTGAACCTTAAATCGCCCGTCGAACTCGCCTTTTTCATAAAACCGGTAAGCTGCGCCAAAGGCTTGCTGATTATGCTCGAGATATACAGCGCGAGGATGATTGCGATCACCACCGCCACAACCAAAATGATAACGGTAATCATAAGCGACCTGTCCGCCGATGCCGTGGAGGTCGTATACGCGTCTTTCGCGCTGTCAATCTTCAGCTGCATACACTGACCGAAGTTGTCGGTCACTTTATTGACGTCGTCGGTGTAATCCTTCATCAGGGTGTACAGGGTGCCGGCGTCAAAGCCTTCGTCGCCGACGCCGTCGTGGGCGCCGTTATAAATCTTGTCAAGACATTCCATAAAGCTCGTGTTGTATAAGTTGCGCGCCTCGTCGAAAAGGTCCTTGGCTTTTTTGCCCGCTTCGGTGGAGGTGTTTATGGTTTTTTCGTAGTCGTCCAAAGCGGCCTCCAGCTGCGGCTGGTAATCCAGAACCCTGCCGTGCGCGTCCTCAATCAAAGAGCTGTCGTTGAGAGCCGCGCCCACGATATATTCGCGCATACAGGCACGCTGACGCTGAAGCATCTCAATCGCCGTGCTCATGGAAGGCAGGGGTACGGTTTGGTTATTGTACATATTGTCGAAGGAATTGTCAATGCTGCGCATACCCACAATCCCCATAATCCCCACAATCGCCGTTAAAGCGGCGACGAGCAGGAACCCGACAATCAGTTTTACCGAAACTTTTAAGTTTTTCATAATAATTCCTCTCTTTGCAACACAGTAAAAACTTTACCGGCGTAAAAATACACGCTAAGTAATTATAGCACATTACAAGCGGATAAGGCTATTGACAAAACGACTAAAATTATGTATTTATAACGCGCCGTTTTGCACGAATAAATCAAAGACGGTCTCTGAAAAGCCCCGGCGCCCGTTCGTGCGGACACGAAGGGCGCCGGGGCTTGCCTTGGGAAAGTTCTTATTAAGGAGGGTGGAGAGCTGTTTAACCGCCGTCAGCCTTTTGTCTTGAACCGCGCGAGCTGTTCCCGCAGGAGCGAAGCCTGCCCGTTCATTTCCTCGGAAGCCGCCGCGCTTTCCTGAGCCGTGGCGCTGTTTTGCTGAACGACCTGTGAAATTTGGTTTATACCTATATTTATTTGCGAGACCGCCGCCGCCTGTTCCCCGGAGGAGTCGGCTATATCCCGTATAATCTCGACGTTGCGGTTTATCCCGCTTACGATTTCTTCAAGCGATTCCTGCGTTTCGGTGGCGATGTTAAGCCCGAATCCGGCTTTGTTTATGGAGTTTTCTATCAGTTTGCTCGTGTCCTGAGCGGATTCCGCGCTTTTCGCCGCTAAGTTGCGAACCTCCTCCGCGACGACCGCGAAGCCCTTTCCCTGCTGCCCCGCCCTTGCCGCCTCCACCGCCGCGTTAAGCGCGAGAATGTTCGTTTGGAACGCTATGTCGTCAATCACCTTGATGACCTTGCCTATGGATTGGCTCGCGTCGTTGATTTCCGTCACCGCCTGAACAAGCCTGCTCATTTGGGTGCCGCCCTTTTCCGCGCCCGCCTTGATTGTTCCCGACAGTTCGGCGGCTTCGCCCGTCATGGCGGCGGTTCGGCGCGCCTTTTCCGCGATGTCCTCTATGGAAGCGGACAGCTGTTGGATTGAGGCGGCTTGTTCCGCGCAGCCTTGCGCCAGCGACTGGCTGCCTTCGGACACCTGGTTGGCTCCCTGCGTAACCTGAACGGCGGAGGCGCTTATTCCCTCGAACATTCCCGAGAATTTGTCCGTGAGCGTGTTCAGCGAATTGCCCATGACGTCCCGCGGCGACAGCAGATTTATTTCGCTCGTCAAGTCGCCTTCGGAAACGTGTTCGAGGACGCCGCTCACGTTGTTCAGCCGCTCCATGAATTTCGACGCGGAATCTATGCACTGCCCGATTTCGTCCTTCGCGGCGGCGTGTTTCGCGATGGAATCCCTGTCCGCGTCGGATACGGTTATATCCCCCGTTTCGCCCGCTTTTTTCATAAAATCGGTAAGGGTTTTGAGCGGCACGCTTATTATCCTTGAAATATACACCGCGAAGAACAGCGCGAAGAAAACGGCAAGCGACAGGGCGGATATTTGAACCAGCGTCAGCAGGAAGGACTCCCTGACGTTCTTTTCGTTTAACTCGTTCGCCCATTTTACGTTATCCGCCGTCATTCCGGCGAGGAAGCCCTCTATGCGGGAGACCACGTCGGCTTCCGCGCGCAGTTCGAGATAGGTCTCGGCAGTGCTGCCCGTTTCCAGCGCGATTTTTTGCAGTTCCCTCACCATGGGGATATACTCGTTTTCAAAAACCCTTTTGCAGTTGTGGAAATTCGCCTCCTGCGCTTCGTCCCTCGCGCTTTCGCCGTAATACTTGAACGCCTCGGTCATTTTGTCGATGAAAATATCGGCGTTCCTCAAAACCTCGTTCAGTTCGATTTGGTCGTCCAATTCGCATACGATTGAAAGCCTGTGCAGGTTGCATCTCAGCAGCTGGTAACATTCCCGCATATCCGCGAGCGCGTCGATTGCCAGAACGTGGTCTTCATACATGGTTATCCCCCTGTCTTTAAGCGACCTTATTCCCGTAACCCCCACAATTCCCACCACGCCCGAAATGACCGCCATTATAACGAAACTTACAAGCAGCTTTGTTTTCACTTTCATGTTTTTCATAGCAATCACCCCTGTGATTTTACTATACGGGATAAAGCGGCGTTAAAGTCAACGGTTTTTTTCAAAAAAAATGAAAAAAATTCCAAAACCCCGGCAATCGCCGCAATACAAAGGCTTTCCCGCGCGGGGGAGTTCGGCGGCGGCGCGGGCGGCTCCCCCCGAAACGCGCCGAAAAAAGGGGAAAAACCTTAAAGCGGCTTTACGGTTAGCTCAAAAAAAAAAAAAAATATAAGCCGAAAACGGCTTATATTTTTTAAGATAAGTTTAATAATTTATCACGCGCAGTTCAAAGTATGACTGCGGGTGGGCGCAGACGGGGCATTTGTTCGGGGCGCTTTCGTTGTCGATGATGTGACCGCAGTTGCGGCAAATCCAGACCGACTTTTCCTTTTTCTCGAAAACGGCGCCGCTTTCGATGTTTTTAAGCAGTTTAAGATAACGCTCCTCGTGTTCTTTTTCGATGTTCCCCACCTTCTCGAACAGGAACGCTATATCGTTGAACCCTTCCTCCCGCGCTTGCTGCGCCATGCGTTTGTACATCGCCGTCCACTCTTCGTTCTCGCCCGAAGCGGCGGCTTTCAGGTTCTCCGCCGTCGAAGGGACTTCGCCGCCGCACAGCAGTTTGAACCAAATCTTCGCGTGTTCCTTCTCGTTCCCCGCCGTTTCCTCGAAAAACGCCGCAATCTGCTCGTAACCCTCTTTCTTCGCTTTCCCCGCGAAATAGGTGTACTTGTTGCGCGCCTGACTTTCCCCCGCGAACGCCTCCATCAGGTTTTTCTCGGTTTGGGTGCCTTTTAAGTCCGCCATTTCATTTCCTCCTTCGATGTGCAGTTTTTGGGCTTACGGACGGATTATACCATTTTTTCGCGGCGTTGTCAACTTCGTCCGTTTTTATTCCGAATAAGCCCTTATCGCTACAGCGTGAGCCACATCGCGGGGCGAACACCGCCGTCGAGGTAGACATAGCGGCCGGCGTCGATGACAAAGCCGCTGCCGCTGTCAACGATGGCGGCGCAGATATTAACGGCACCCGGCGACCGGAGCCACCAAAGGTGTAAATTTCCTTTTGAGTCATAGGCGACCCCTGCAGCAAAGTCGCTGAAATATTCTTTCGCCTCGTCAATGCTTAACAGGAAAATATAATCGTCGGTGTCTTTCCCGCCCGGCGCCCCGAACTGCCGGTTGTCTTTGTTGCTGATTTTCGTCTTGACGACCCGCGCTTTGTCCGATTTGCCGAACGAGTTATAAAACTCGCCGTTCAGATATGCGCGCAGGTCGCAGATTTCCCATGTTACGTCCGTAAATTTTTCGTTATACGCCCTTGTTTCTATTATTTTGTCGGTGATGATTAACGCCTTCCCGTCCTTCACGTCGAGTACGCGCCAGTCATACCCGCCGAATTTGATTATATCGCCCTTTTTCGCGCTTGCCGCTTTT
>JAIRWE010000111.1 GCA_031253365.1 Oscillospiraceae bacterium
GTTGCGTCTGCCTGTTCCGCCACAGCGGCAAAATCGCGGGTTTTCGGGAAGGCGAAACCGTCAGTCTATTTCCACCATGACTTTTTCGTTGACCCGAACCGCCCCCGCCCGCATGATAGAGCGGATTGCCTTGGCTATGCGTCCCTGCTTGCCTATTACCCGCCCCATGTCGTCGGGCGCGACGTGCAGGTGATAAACCGTAATCCCCTCCGCGTTAGGCTCGTCAACCGTGACCTCTATCGCCGATTTGTCATCGACAAGCCCTTCCACAATCGCGATAAGTAAATCCTTCATGCGCTAAATCACCCCTTTGCCTTTCAACAGCCTTTTGACTGTGTCCGTGGGCTGCGCGCCGTTTTTGAGCCACTTTTGGATTTTTTCGCCGTCGATGCTGATGAGCGTCGGGTTTTTCGTGGGGTCATAATAACCCACTTCCTCGATGAAACGCCCGTCCCGAGGGAAGCGCGAATCGGCGACGACCATTCTGTAAAAGGGCGCCTTCTTTGCCCCCATACGTTTTAACCTTATTTTTACCGCCATTTTTTCCTCCTGTGTTTTTTCAGAAATTTCCGAACCCGTCGCCCATTCCCGAGAGAGAGCGGGGTAATCGCATTTTACCGCTTTTGAAGCGTTTCATCATTTTTTGCATTTGCTCCATTTGCTTCATAAGCGTGTTGACGTCCTCGACGCGCGTTCCGCTCCCCGACGCTATCCTGCGCTTGCGTTTTCCGTCGATAAGCGAAGGGCGGGCGCGCTCCTCCTTGGTCATGGATTCGATAATCGCCCTCGCGCGCGTGATAACGCGCTCGTCAATGTCTTCCTCTTTGATTTTTCCGCCCATACCGGGGAGCATCCCGATGATTGAGCTGATGCTGCCCATTTTTTCTATCTGCTTGTACTGGCTGTATAAGTCGTTGAAGTCAAACTTGTTGGTCTGCATCTTCCTGACTAATTTTTCCTGCTCTTTTTCGTCGAAGTTCCGCTTCGCTTTTTCTATAAGACCGAGCATATCGCCCATTCCCAAAATGCGCGAAGCCATCCTGTCCGGGTGAAACGGTTCCAAGTCGTCGATTTTCTCTCCCACCCCCGCGAATTTTATGCGCTTCCCCGTTACGCCGAGAACGGACAAAGCCGCGCCGCCGCGCGTGTCGCCGTCCAATTTGGTCAGTATGACCCCCGAAAGCTCAATCCGCTCGTTGAACGCTTTCGCCGCGTTCACCGCGTCCTGCCCCGTCATGGAGTCCACGACGAGGAGAATCTCGTTCGGGGAAACGGCTTTCTTTATATCCTCCAACTGCGCCATTAAATCGTCGTCTATGTGAAGCCGCCCCGCCGTGTCGATAATCACGACGTCGTAACCGTTGTCCTTCGCGAACCTCACGCTTTCCGCGGCGATTTTCACGGGGGAGTTGTTCTCGGCGGGCAGCGAAAACACCTTCGCTCCCGCTTTTTCGCCCACGATTTTCAGCTGTTCGATTGCCGCCGGGCGGTACACGTCGCACGCCGCGAGAAGCGGGCGGCGGTTCATGGCTTTCAGGTGTTTGGCAAGTTTGGCGCAGTGGGTGGTTTTCCCCGCGCCCTGCAAGCCGCACATCATAATAACGCAGGGGGGGTTGGACGGGAAGTTTATGCGGGAGTCCGTCTCGCCGAGGAGCTTAATCAACTCCTCGTGAACAATGTCGACGACCTGCTGCCCCGGCGTAAGGCTTTCCATCACGCGCGCGCCCACGGAACGCTCCGTAACGGCGGCGACGAAATCCTTGGTTATTTTGAAATTCACGTCGGCTTCGAGAAGCGCGGTTTTGACTTCGCGCATCGCCTCCCTGACGTCCTTTTCGCTTAACTTTCCTTTGCCGCGCAAGGTTTTGAAAACCCTGCCCAATTTCTCGGATAACCCTTCGAATGCCACTAAATCTTCCCCTTTATTTCGACAAGCAGCTCGTCAATCCGGCAGAGCGCGACCTTGTTCGTCATTCCCGCTTGGAAGATGAGCCCTTCCAGCACGTCGATATGCTCCGAAATCTCGCGGAATTTACGTATGAGCCCCAGCTTGGTTTCCAGTTCGAACAGCTTTTTTTCCGCTTTGTGAATACAGTTCATAACGCCTTGGCGCGTTATGCCCGTCGCCTGCGAAATTTCACCCAGCGACAAGTCCTCCCCGTAGTACAGTTCAAGCGTTACGCGCTGACGGTCGGTTAAAAGCGCGCCGTACACATCCAAAAGTATGTTTACACCTAAGTTTTTCCTTACGCTTAACCCCCTGTCCACCATCCCGTAACCCCCCGTTCGCCGCCTTCGCGGCGCTTCGTTGTCAACTTGCGGAGATTTACACCGATGTTAATTATAACCGCATTTTTGAAAAAAGTCAAGGGATTTCGCGAATAAAAAATATAAAAATTCTGCGTTGTAAATACATATGACCCACAAAGGCAAAAATATTTTAAAAAGCGTGCCTGATTGATGGTATATCCGAAAATTTGAAATCCGGCGAGCCGTAGGCGAAGCGGATTTC
>JAIRWE010000129.1 GCA_031253365.1 Oscillospiraceae bacterium
TGCCCATCTCTATTAAATGTTGACAATTTGTTGTTTTATTTTTTGTGTATGTTATACAAAAAATCACACCAACGCTCATGCGTTGGTGTGATTTTTTTTAATGTATAGCGGGGAGGCTATATGTTACCGGGGCGGCGGATTTTTTCGCCGAAAAGCGGCGAAAGGGGGTTTTCGGAGGTTGCCTATTGGCTGTCCCCGATGACTATCGCTTCGGGGAACAAATTCCTGCTTTCTTCCTTATTTAAGAATGTCGTGCTTACATACCCCTGTATAATCGCGCCGTCCTCCACCGTACTGGTCGCCGCGCTTATATCCCCGAACACCACCGCGTCGCCTCTCAGTTCCGCCTTGCCCACAATATCGAGGTTGCCCTTGATTTTCCCGTTCACCTCAGCGTATGTGGACATAAGGTCGCCGATAAGCAGCGTGTCGCGCTTCATGTTGACATTGCCCTTCATGCGGATGTTGCCCTGTATCTGCGACATATGCATAAGCGCGTTGTTACAGGTGATATTCCCGACGATTTTTCCGTTTAAATCTATATTCTTGGTGGTTTCGACGTCGCCCTTAATATCGCCGTCTATGCTCATATCGGCGAACGAGCGAATGTTCCCGTCAACGGTGGTGTTTCTGGAAATAACCGTAATCTCGTTATCCTCGCCCCCGCGCGCCGAACGCATACTCGCCACGGGGAAAACGCCGCTGTCGGCGACGCCCGCCCTCGCGGGTTCGTCCGCGCCGAAGCCTCCCCCCGTTTCCGGAACGCCTTCGGTCGCCGGCGCGCCGTGTCCGTCCGAAGCCGGTCGGAATGTCTGCGCCACAGTCTGCGCGAAAGGCGACGAAGGGACTTCCTCCCCGGCGAAAAACGCCTCCGCCGCGGGGGTGGTATCGACAACGCCGTCGCCGCCGTTAAGCGTGATTTCCCGCGCGTGCTGTTGGGCGTTATCCTCTTCCACGGCTTTTTTAAGTTCCTCGACGGGCAGGCTTTTCTTGTCCGCTTCCTTGCCCTTACCGCCGCCGGCAAGCTCCTTTACCGCCTGCGTAAAATTTTCTTTTATTCCCATGGCTCAAACTTTCCTTTCGGTTAATACCCTTAATGGTGCATAGGTCTTACGTTACCGTCTATTTTACCGAACTTGTAATTGTTCGGGTTGTTTATAAGCTCTTCTATCATCTCGTCCAGCACATAAACGGTGTTTTCCCCGCCGTTGCGGTCGTGCATGAGGATAATCGAGCGCTGACCCATCTCGGTATTCGCGGCGACCTGCGCCCTCGCGGTTTTCATCATGGCGTCCCAGCTCGCGCCGTTTATATCCTTAATGTCCACGTTCCAGTCAAAATAAGCGAACCCCCGCCTTGTCATCTCCGCTATAATATCGCTTCTGACCGCGCCGTTGAAATCGTTTATGCTCCCCCCGGGGAAACGGAAAATCTCAGGCTTATGACCCGTCTGCTCATAAATGAGGTCATACGCCGCCTTGAAATCCGTCAGAAAAGCCTCCACGCTCGAATATATCTCGGCGTAGTCATGGGTCGCCGAATGTACCCCGATGGCGTGTCCCTCGTCAAGAATCCGATTGAGCGACTTTTGGCTGTTTTCGCCGGGTATGACGAAAAACGTCGCGGGAACGTCGAAATATTTCAAATAAGACAGAATTTCCGCGGTATTCACCGACGGACCGTCGTCAAAAGTCAAATAGATATAATCCGAATCGTCGATATAAT
The DNA here is from genome assembly GCA_031253365.1 of Oscillospiraceae bacterium. GTDB lineage: Bacteria > Bacillota > Clostridia > Oscillospirales > Ruminococcaceae > Ruminiclostridium_E. Next base: position 1,726 of record JAIRWE010000129.1, read on the forward strand.
CCGGCTCGTCCGCGCGCCCGTCAACGTACAAATCCGGGAAAAGGGCTTCATAAGCGGGCGGCTCGGGCGGTTCGGGCGGCTCGGAAACCGTGTTTTTCGGGGCGGAGGAGTTTATGTCCGCCGTCATGTCCGGCGCGGTTGAACCGCCGGGTCGCGCGTCGGAGTCGTCCGGGTCGCCGGAACCGCCCGGCGTCGCCCCTTCGCCGAGCGCGCCGAGAAGACTCGGGTCTTTTTCATAAAGCAGTTGAAAAAATTTCCCCTTATCGATGCCGAAGAACTCCATATAGGCGTAATAAAGCTCTTCCGACGCGCCGTTCGCGGCTTCCTCGTAAAACTTACCGTAAGAGGCGACCAACGCTTTCAGTCGCGAGATTTCATCTTCCTTCGCGGCGTTGTCGGCGCCGGTTGAAACGGCGATAACCGTCGGCACGATTATCAAAAGCGCGACGATTGTCAGTATAAGGTGTTTAAAAAATCTTACGCTTCCCAAATACAATTACTCGCCCTCCCGGTCGCAAAACATCGCATATACGATAATCATACTATATTGCGCCGCGTTTGTCAAGAAAAATTTTATCGTTGCCGCTGTTTTTTGCCGTTGAAATTTTTTTAACAATGTGGTATAATAATGCCGATACGGGAGGAAATACGGATGGCGACAAGAAGGATTGCTGCGTCGGGGGAGGATGTTCTGCGTAAAAAAAGCAGGGAGGTTACGTCGTTCGACGACAAATTGTGGGTTCTCCTCGACGATATGTACGAAACAATGAAGATGTTCAACGGCATAGGGTTGGCCGCCGTACAGGTGGGAATACTGCGGCGCGTTATCGTTATCGAATCGCAGGAGGAAAAATTGGAGCTTATCAATCCCGTCATAACCCACATGAAAGGCAAGCAGCGCGAGATTGAAGGGTGCCTTTCCACGCCGGGCGAATGGGGGTACGTCGTCCGTCCCGAGAAAATAAAGGTGAAGGCGCAAAACCGTTACGGCAAGGATTTTATGAAAGAGGCGGAGGGTTTGCTCGCAATCGCGATATGCCACGAAATCGACCACCTTAACGGGGTTATGTTCACCGACATAGCCGACGAAATGGTCGACGACGAACACGAACTCGAAGAAGCGAAAAAATCGCGCAAACGCAAAGCGCGGGGTAAACCGACATGAGGGCGGTTTTTATGGGAACGCCGGATTTTGCCGCGACGATTTTGCTCTCGCTTTTACAATCCCGGCACGAGGTCGCCGCCGTTTTTACCCGCCCGGACAAACGAAAAGGCAGAAACCGCGAAATTGTGTTCCCCCCCGTGAAAACGCTCGGCATAAGGTATAAAATCCCCGTGTTTCAGCCGCCGACGCTTAAAAGCGCGGACGTTCTCGAAACGCTCGAACGCCTTAATCCCGATTGCGTGACCGTGGCGGCTTACGGGCTTATTCTGCCCAAAGACATTCTGGCTCTCCCGAAATACGGTTGCGTAAACGTCCACGCCTCGCTTTTACCCGAATATCGCGGAGCCGCGCCGATTAACCGCTGTATTATGGACGGCTCGAAGGAATCGGGCGTGACGATTATGCAAATGGACGAAGGGCTGGATACCGGCGGTATACTGCTCAGCGAAAGGGTCGGCATCCCCGATTCCATGACGGCGTCCGAACTGCACGACGTCCTGGCGAAAACGGGCGCCCGCCTGCTTCCCGAAGCGCTTGACAAACTCGAAAACGGCGGATTGTCCGCCGTCGCGCAGGACGATTCGCTGTCGTCTTACGCCGCCAAAATCGACAAAAGCGAATGTGAAATAGATTTCACGAAACCCGCGCGGGATGTCTGCAACCATATCCGCGCCCTCGCCGACTGTCCGGGCGCATATACGTTCGTCGGAGGGAAACGGCTGAAGGTCTACCGCGCGGTCATAAGGGAGGAAACGGAAAGGGCGGGAACCGCCCCGTCCCCCGACGAGCTTACGGTCGTTTGCGGCGACAAAAGGACAGTCTCGCTTACGCAGGTTCAGCCGGAAGGCGGTCGCCGCATGAAAATCGAGGACTTTTTAAGGGGTCGCGACATCGGTAATATCAGATAAGAAGGAGAAAAATTATGGACATGGACATTTGGTACGCTCTGTGTATTTTGGCGTTTATCGTTTCGATTTTCGCCTCAATCTCGGTGAAGATGACATTCGGCAAATATAACAAAATCAGAACGCGCGGCGGACGCACCGCCGCCCAAATCGCGCGGGAAATTCTCGACGACAACGGGCTGAACTACGTTCAGATTGTCGAGTATCCCGGCGACCTTTCCGACCATTACGACCCGAGGAACCAAACCGAGATCGGACGAG
>JAIRWE010000139.1 GCA_031253365.1 Oscillospiraceae bacterium
GCTCAAGTTGCGTGTCCGCCCCATACATCATCATTTGCTTTCCCATTTCTTTCACCCCCACTCATTCTACCATATTTTGACGAACGGGTCAAGAGGGTTTTTAGAGGTTGCCTTAAGTAAATCTGCCATAGTAGATTTACCGCTTCCGTTATCGTAGAAGTTTTGCCAAAAATCTGAAGGATTATCTTTATTCTGCTCATACGCCAAAGCACAAATCTCCCGTAAAATTTCAATCTTGCTTTTTTCGCTTGCGTACAACTCTTTCGCGCGATTGACGATTTCCGTAATATCACCGCGAATATTGGGATTGTGGATATATAACGATTTTCTGCCGATTCCTGCAAGTATTTTGGCATTTCGCAATATTTCGGCTCTTTGCGATATTCCGGCTCTTTCCAATTTTATTTTTTCGGCTCTTTCAGCCGCTTGAATTTTGTTTTCAATAAACGAATCAATAAAAGCGGTTATTTTATCCCGCATTTGAGCGGAAACGCCGAATTTATCCATTATTTCCGCAACGCCTAAATAACACAACCCTAATTCCAAACCGGTTGTTGATGTATCAAACAGTTTGACCTTTATGTTCGTAGACGTTTCTACAGTATTTACCGCGATGCGATTCAAAGCGGTTAAGTCGTTCGCGGAGAAAGGCGTGTCGCTTTTTCGGGCAAAAATCCCGTATATACTTTCTCTGATTTCACTTTCGGGGAAGTCCGCGATTCCCTCAAACCGACTGCCGACCTTTTTCACGTATTCGTCGGCATAATCGTCGATGGCTTTTTTGAATATTGAATTTAGCGTTTTTAGCTGTTCCGCCCTAACTTCGCCTGTAAATTCATAATTGATTTGCGTTTCGAGTTTCGCGCGCAAAGCCGAAGCGTTGTTTAAATATTCGCCTATATCTCCCATATTAAAGAAGAAATCACCTCTCGCGAACCCCCTTGTGATTGACGCCCTGACTTCGTTCCAATCAATGCTTGCCGCCGAAACAGACGACGGATTGGACGCTATAACTTCCATTTCAACAAAATCATAATTTGGCTTAGAAACCGCAACCCGCTCTTGCAACTGCTCAAGCGCGGGTTTCTCATCGGGCTTCACAATATTGCATTGCCCAATTGCCAAGGTTGTGTAAATGTTGGTGTCTATAATCACTTCCGCCGCCTCCTTAGTGGATAAACCCACACTTATCTGTTATATCGGCAAATTTCAAGAAAACTTTAGCAAATTTAAAATACAATTAGGCGAGTTAAACCTCGCCTACCATGGAGCATACGAGACTCGAACTCGTGACCCCAACACTGCCAGTGTTGTGCGCTCCCAGCTGCGCTAATGCCCCTTATTTACCGGTCGTATACGATTATCCAAGCAACCTCCGAAAACCTTTTTCGGCGGTTGCTTTTGCGCGCGTTACAGACTCGCCTTTTCAAAAGCCTCGTTTATTTCAACGAAAACATCCACAATGGAAGGGTCAAATTGCCTGCCCCTGTTTTTGGAAATAATGTTCACCGATTCTTCATGCGATAAAGCCGCCTTATACGGTCGCACAGACCTCAACGCGTCGTAAACGTCCACAATCGCCATGAGGCGCCCCTGCAAAGGAATTTTCGTGCCGCTCAGTCCGCGCGGATAACCGTTCCCGTCCCAATATTCGTGGTGATAGCCCGCAAACAGCTTCGCGTTGCGTAAAAAATCTTCATCTCCGGATTCGGCTATTATACTGTCGATAATCCTTTCGCCCTCGGAAGCGTGAGTTTCTATTACAGAAAACTCCTCTGGGGTAAGTTTTCCGGGTTTATTCAAAATCAAATCCGATATTACGATTTTACCCACATCGTGCAAGCGCGCGGAAGAGGCGACCGTTTCCAAATCCCAACGAGACAGTTCGTCGGAATATACCCCGCGCTCCAACATTGCTTCCATCAGTATCTTGATGTACATTGTCGTACGCTCAATATGTTTTCCTGTCACCGTATCGCGATTTTCCACCATATTCGCCAGAACCGTCACAATGCTGTCTTTGAGCCTTTTCAGATTGGCGGTACGCTCGCGAATCATATCGTCTATCCTTAAATGCGTCTTTATACGATTAAGCAGAACAGGTCCGGAGAAGGGCTTCGGAATAAAATCCACCGCACCCATTTCAAATCCGAGAACCTCGGTATCGGAATCGTTTCGCCCCGTAAGGAACACTATCGGAACGCCGGAATAACGGAAATCGTCTTTCAGTGCTTTCATCGCTTCCAACCCGCTCGTTTCCGGCATCAATATATCCAACAATATCAAATCCGGCACAACTTTTTTCAAAAGCTCAAACATACCCGCCGCGGACGTCAGCGTGTATACGCGGTACTGCTTCGACAGTATTTCCTCCGCCACAAAGAGATTAACCTCACTGTCGTCCACTATAAAAATTGTTTTCATCAAGCGACCTCCACCCGGCAACTGCCGAAAATTCCTAAATTTGCGCGTTCACTCTCAGCGCTTGCCGTCACAGGCTTCCGCCGCTTTCTCAAAATCGCTGTTCAGCAAATGCTCGTTAATGGTTTTCAATATTGCTTTCGTTTGTTCGGACCACATATTCTTGTTAAGCCTGTCCATCGCCTCAATCGCGGTCGTGATGTCATATTCCTTGCACGCCGCCATGATTTCCGACAATTCGGTGTTAAGCAAGTCGGTATCCTCGTCTTTGGCGTCAATATACTTTTCTTTCAAATCCAACGCCCTGATTTTCTCGATAACCGCTTTAAGCGCGACGATGAACGCCGAGGTCATGTCCGAAATAACCGCCATGTCGCGGTCTCGCCCCGCCCGTTCCAATTTAAGCGCCACGTCAGACAGTTCCTTCTCTCCGATATTGATGAGCGCGTTCCTCACACCGTGAACATTCACAATGTACAGGTTCATACTGTCGTCTTCCTCGAACGAGTCCGGTTTTCGGAGAATCATTTCCAACATTCCGACAGCTTTTTCCGCGTCCTTTATAAACAGCTCAATCATATGAGGGTCGTCTTTACCGCCGAACGGTTTCCCTTGACGCATCTTTTCGCTTTTTTTCTGCCGTGCCTCCTCGACGATTTCCGGCGGATATTTATCGCGAACAAGTCTGTTAAGCGTCGCGTTAAGCTGGCGAATGTCAATCGGCTTTGAAATATAATCGTCAAATCCGCTTTCAAAGAACAGTTCCGCCTGACCCGCCACGGCATTTGCCGTAAGCGCGACAATCGGACGTTCGTAACCCAAATCACGTATGATTTCAGTGGCTTCTATACCGTCCATTTTCGGCATCATGTGATCCATGAAGATAATGTCGTAAACATTGCCGGATTTAACCTTTTCGATTGCCTCGTAACCGCTCAGCGCGGTATCAACCTTCAACTCGTAAGGAGCGAGCAACCCCTGCGCCACGTATATGTTGGTGCCGACATCGTCCACAAGCAGGACGCTCCCATAAGGCATCGGGTCGCGCCTGATATGAGCCCTTTTCGTCAGCAACGTTTGTTTCACGCGCATTTTCTGCATACTTTCCGCTAACTTTTTGCCGATTACGCCGCTTCCGATATTTTCCTGCGGCAAACGCACGGTAAACTCGCTGCCCTTTCCGAGTTCGCTCTTTACGGTAATCGTCCCGTCCATCATGTTCACAAGCTGCTGCGTTATGTTCATGCCCAATCCCGCTCCTTCCACGGTGCGGTTGGCTTCGGAATTGAAGCGGGAATACTCGTCAAACAGCATTTGCGTCTGTTCCTCCGACATACCCGCGCCCGTGTCGGCGACAATCAGAATAAGCGTGGTCACATGGCTCATCGCCTCCGACTCCGTGGTTATCGTAAGCGTAACCTTGCCTTTTTCCGTGTACTTAAAGGCATTGGAAAGCAAATTGTTCAAAACCTGTTTGATGCGCAACTCGTCGCCGTACAATTCCGTCGGCAGATTTTCGTCCACGTTAAGTTCAAATTCAACCCGGTTGCCGTCAACGTGCATCAAATTCAAGTACACGGTGTCGTTGATAAGGCTCGGAATATCGTATTTTTCAAAAATAAGCTCAAACTTGCCGGACTCGATTTTCGACAAATCCAAGACGTCGTTTATGATACGCAACAGCGTGTATCCGGAATTATAGACCTTTGTCCACGCTTCCTTGGCGACATTTGAAATGGTTTCGTCCTGCAAGCGTATTTCGGCGATACCCAGAATGGCGTTCATGGGGGTGCGCATTTCGTGGCTCATTCTGGCGATGAACCTGCTTTTTGCCTTGTTGCTCTCTTCGGCGACCTCAACCCTGCGAATTTCCTTGAGCATGGTTTTCAGTTCCCTTAAATCCCGCGAAAAGCCCACAACTATATAATCGTCGTCGTATTTCACGCGAACCAACGTAACCTCGCAGGGAATCTGCTCTCCGTCCGGCTTTTGGTGCATCCACTCCAAACGGGTATAGCCTTTCTCGAATGTTTCCTTTATGAGCCTGACGACCTTTTTTTCGGAAAGTTCCCCGTCGGGCTGAAATTTCGGCGAAAGTTCATAAAACCTTCTGAGATATTCCTTTTTGCTTGACAATCCGAAAAAATTCACCGCTTCCTGATTACAGTCCACATTTTTGTATTCCCTGTTCCAGAAATTTATGCAAAGCGGCGTGGTGTCAAGCATTATCTGAGCGCGTTCATCGGCTTTGCGAATTTCCGCCTGCGCCTTTTTGAGCCGGCGCAAATCCCTGATGTACTCGATTATGACGTATTCCTTCTTATAATCCAGTCTGACCAGCATAACCTCGCAGGGAATCTGTTCCCCGTCCGACGCCAGATGAATCCACTCGAAATTATACTGCCCCTCCTTGATTGCCTTTTCAAAATAAATGCGGGCGGCCTTTTCGGACACCATTCCGTCGGGCTGAACCTCGGGAGAAAAGTCGATAAATCTTTCAAAAAACTCGTTTTTATCGCGTAATTTGAAGGTTTTCAGCAACATATTGTTGCACTCAATCGCTTGTGAGTCCTGTTTCCACATTATGCAGGGCATCGGCAAAGCCTCAAACATGAGGCGGCTACGTTCGTCGGCTTTGTTCCTCGCCGCTGCCACGCTCAACATAACAACGCTCAACCCCGCCGCAAGCAGAAAACCGATTGATGAAATAACAACCGCCATCTCGCGCGTGGTTCTGTAATACTCGTCATACGGGGTCAGGACGAACAGATACCAACCGTTTTCAAGACGCTTATAGAACAGGGCGCACTTTTCGTTTTTATACGATGTAGCCTCGCGTTCAATCATAAAGCCTTTGCCTTCGATAACGTCGTTCGCTATGGCTTCGCCGTCATTCATTCTGTATATCGACACACCCAAGTATGAATCGATGGGATGGGCGATTACCTCCAGACTGCGATTCATCAGTATCCCGTAACTGCCCTCGATGAAATTGGCGGAAACCGCGTATGATTCCACCCTTTCGAGGGAAATATCAAGGCAGACAACACCAAGCGGATTCCTCTCGCTGTCAAAAATCCGCCTGGAATAGGTGAAGGCGCTTTCCCCCGTTATCAGGTTGCTGTACGTCTCCGTCATGCCGACTTCTCCGTCGGACTCGATGGCGACGTCATACCAAGGGCGGCTTTTCGGCTTAAAATCGCTCGGCGGCTTCCAACCGACGCCGGAAATGAATATCCCGCCGTCCGAAATAAACATTCCGTCGCTCAAAGTCTCGCTGTTCGCGATAAATCCCCCGTCGCCGAAAACAAATTCCCCGTCAAAATAACCGTAAATGGCGCTCAGGCTCGAGGCCACACGTTCATCCGCGATAAGACGCTCCGACATTTTGGTCATATATCGAAGTATGGTGCTGGCGCCGTTTCCGTCAACAATCATATCCTGTATGGTTTCGGAAATAACGGTAAGCGACATTTCCATTTCGCGCAAATCCGCCTCAATATGAATTTGCGTGTTTTTCAGGGCGTTTTCCGCATTGTTCAGTAAATTTTTATGCTCGACATTGCTCACGTAGACGTAACTCAGCAACACCATGAGAACAAAGGCCACCAGTATCAGCAATACCTGCAAATACGGTAAGCGCATAGTTCGTATCTTTTTCAGAAAAAACCTTATTCCGGGCATACATTCCTCCGAGTTTGTGTTCTGAAAGCATCAAACGAAACAACGCCCCCGAGCGGTTGAATCGGATTGCGTTCAAACATCTCACGCCCATTATAGCATAACTTTTTAAGAATATCAATAAATTTTTGAAAAATTACCGATTTTTGCCGAAAACGCCGAAAACTTGACAAACAGCCGCGCTTGGAGTATAATGTACGGTATGTTGACGCACATCATTTTCGGAGGTAAACCTTATGTCCAAAACAAAGCTGTCCGCCATTTTCATTTTGGCGATTACTCTTGTCGTTCCGCGCGTTTCGGGCGTGAACGCGCAAACGTCCGCGACGCAGGAACCCAAGGAAATTTATTCTTTCGCCTTTGACGACGAGGCAGAGCAAGGCGAATACTTCACGGGGAGCGCGTCAATCGGGATTGAGTGGGTTTTCGGCGCGGATATGGGTCACGGCGACGATAACGCGCTCAAAATCACGCATACCGAGGGTACCGACTATAACAGCTACAATAACGCCGTTCGTCTGACATTCCCCGAACCGTTGTCCGTCGGCAAGGTATACCGCGTTTCCGCATGGTTTTACGCCCCTTCGGAAGGAAACGAAGGGAAGAAAACGCTTACCGGACCCGGTATAGTGCTGAACGGGGATTACGCGGGGGCGCAGGGTGTTTCAAAGTTTCCGACGGATTTCGGCTCTTTGCCCCTTGACGAGTGGAAAGGTATTGACGTTACGCTCCCCGCTTTGGATTCGCCCGTTGACTTTTTCGACATACGCATAGTCGTAAACGACGCGCCATTTCACCCGGATGTTTGGTATATGGACAACATTGAGATTTTACAGGTCGGGGAAGCAAGCGAGGAAGCGAAAACGCCCGAATGGGACCTTTCGCTTCCGTCTTTGCGCACGGTATTCTCGGACTATTTCTTGGTGGGAAACATCATGGAACCCGCCCAGACGTCCGTTTCGGAAACAACGACCATGTTTACGCACCACTATAACATCGTCACCCCCGAAAATTCCATGAAACCGTCCTATATGGCGAGGGCGAAGGGGCAGTATAATTATTCGGGCGCGGATACTTTCGTGGATTGGGCGGAAAAAAACGGTCTTTTGGTTCACGGACACACACTCGTATGGCATTCCCAATCGGCGGACTGGCTGACTAAGGACGAGGACGGTCAACCGCTTACCCGCAAAGAGGCTAAAGCTAACATGGAGGAATACATCAACGCGGTCGCGGGACATTATTCGGGCAGGATACATTCATGGGATGTGGTGAACGAAGCGTTTACCACCAGCGTGGGCGGCGTCCCTTCCGACTGGCGAACCGCGCTCAGAGCGCTTTCGGGCGGTTCCGAAGCGTCTTCGTGGTATGCCGCTTATGAAAACGGCGCCGACGAAAGCAAGGGGGAACACGCCTCAGACTATATATACGACGCGTTCGTGTTCGCGAGGCTTGCCGACCCCAACGCGCTGTTGTACTACAACGACTTTAACGAAACCTATCAGGGTAAACGCGAGGTTATCGCCTCAATGACGGAAGAGCTTAACGAGCGGTGGAAAAGCGACGGCAGAAACACAGAACCTAATCGTCTGCTTATCGAGGGGATAGGAATGCAGGCGCATTATTGGACGTCAAATCTCAGAGCGGAAGAAGTTGAGGATACCATTGTCCGTTTCGCGAAAACCGGCGCGATAATCAGCGTGTCGGAACTTGACATCCCCCTCGGAAGCTGGAGTAAATACGGCGAGCCGACGGAGGCGCAATTAAGGCGGCAAGCCGATTTATACAAGCAGGTGTTCGAGGTTTATCTGAAATACGCGGACAACATTGAGCGCGTGACTTTCTGGGGTAAAGCCGACCCGCAAAGTTGGCGCGGACAAGGCTATCCGCTGTTATTCGATAAATACTTCTCGGCGAAGGACTCTTTCTGGGCGGTGGTGGGAACCGCCGGGGTTTCGGAAGGCGACGTCGTCACGCCTGACCCGCTGACGCCTTTCGAAAGCACCGACAACGGCAACGGCAGCGAAAGTCCCGACAACGGCGGCAGCGAACCCCCCGGCGACGACGGTGACGGGGGCGGCGGCAACGCGGTTTGGATAGTTATGGCGGTTGTGGCGGTTTCGGCCGGCGCGTTGTCAATGTTTTTCATAAATAAGGCGAGAAAATAGCAAAAAGGCTTTCAAATAATTTGCGCTTGGCTATTGACTTATTTTGCGCGGTATGTTACAATATGGCGGTAAAGGCGGACGCTTTTCATCAAAATGGTTAAAATAACGGCAAGACCATTGTTCGCCGCATTCGGCGGCAACACTCGCCGACAATGTTCTTTGAAAAGGAGAAAATAATTATGGAAGAAAACAGAAACGACATGGGAATGAACGGTGTTCAGCCTGTTCAAGACCCGTCGCAAACACAGAATTTTCAGCAAACCGCTCAGCCGCAGTATCAGCAGACTGTTCAGCCGCAGTATCAGCAACCCGTTCAGCCGCAGTACCAGCAGACTGTTCAGCCGCAGTATCAACAGACTGTTCAACCGCAGTATCAGCAGACTGTTCAGCCGCAGTATCAGCAGACTGTTCAGCCGCAGTATCAGCAGTCCGTTCAGCCGCAGTATCAGCAGTCCGTTCAGCCGCAGTATCAACAGCCCGTTCAGCAAGGCTATATGACGCCCCCTCCTTTCGGGGAAACGATGAGCTACGGCACCGTCGGCGCTATCAAGAAAACGTCGAAAGCCCCGATTATCGCGGTTGTTTCGGTGCTGGTCGCGGCGTTGGTCGGCGGCGGGATTTTTCTGCTTACGCGCGGCGACAACCCGGTTATTAACTTGAACGGTAAGTCGTCGACCTACGAGAGAGCCGAACGCGACTTTGTCAAAAACGGACTGAGCGCCTATTCGGCGTTTGACAAACTGTCCGAAACCTCTGTCAGCGGCGAAGTGACAATCACGTTCACCCCCGAAGAGTATATCATTGATTTCCTGCGCGATAATTTGTATATGGACATTCCCGACAAAATCAATCCGACGACGTTTACGATACAATCGGCGGTTAAAGACAACGATTTGTATGCCGCTTACGCGTATAAAAACGGCGGAAAGGAAATCATTTCGGCGGATATATGGCTCAAAGGCGACGAGTTAGTGCTTTATATCCCGAAATTGGCTGAAAAATACTTGAAGATGGCGGTTGACATCAACGACATTTCCGACAGCTTCTCCTACGCTTCCGTGTTCGACGGAATGGACGCGATGGCGAATTTGCCCGCGCCGCCTTCCGAGAAAGAGTTCGAGAAAATTTACAACGCCGTGTGGGACGAGTATTTTGACATTACGAAAAACGCTCCGGTCCAGAAAAACGTGGATGTAAGCCTTGGCGGCATTTCCTTGAAGTGCGACGCCGTGGAAATTGATATTACCGAGGAAATGGCGTATAAACTCGCTTTGGCTTTGATGAAGGCGGTAGACAAGAGCGACGAAACAAAGGCTTATATCAACAGCGTCGTAAGGCAGAGCGGCGGATACTATTATTCTGACTTTGAGGTTGACAGCATTATCTCCGAGGGTATGAACGCGCTGGAAACCATGATTTCAGACTTGAAGGGTACAACAACCGATACTCTTCTTACCATGGTCGTTTACACCAACGGCGGCAATGTTGTGAAACGTGAAATTTCCATGAAGGATTACAGCAGTTTCAGCATTTCCTACACCTCTTTGGAAAGCAAAGGGAAATATGAAACCGAAATGGTCTACAAGGCGGATGACAATTTGATAAAATACACCGATTCCGGCGAGAAAAAATCGAACGCTTACAGCGGCGTTATGAAAATCAGCGTTAAGTACAAGGATTGGGAATATGATTACGACACCTGGGAAAGCCGCGAAGTTGACGTGGAAACGAGCGTGAACGCGACGTACAGCGGGTTGACCTTTGATAAGGACGACAACATTACGGGCGGCGAAATCGTAATCACGTCGGGTAGTTTGAATTTAGGCGGCGATTCGGGAGAAATTTCGATAAAACTGTCCTTTAAGGAAAACGGCTTCAAAGGCAGCCTTGAATTAGGATATGTCAAGGTGGCGACAGTGGAAATCACCTATTCCGAAGGTTTCTCCGGAAAGCCTTTCCCCGCTTTGACCTCCGATAACACTGTTTCCATAGATGGCGACGATTATTACGCGCTTGACGAGATTAGTGAGCAGGTGATTGAAAATCTCGCCCAAATCGCGGGGAATCTCGACGATAACGGTGTGTATGACATCGTCGGGTATATTTTCAGCATTTATGCAACCGCATTGGGCGGTGATTATTATTACGGATTTTAGTTGCGGTTGCGGGTAAATTAAATTGGTTCTTTGTTTTTGAACCTACTCCAAAATTTGAGTAAACCTCCGAAATGGTATGACATCAGGAGGTTTACTTTTACGGAGGGTAAATTTTGAAAAATTACAGTATTTTTTTAATAAGGCACGGAATAACCGAAGGAAATCTCAGAGGGGAATATATAGGCGTTACCGATATTCCGCTTTGTGAACAGGGAAGGGAAGCAATAAGCGGTTGCGTTAAAAACAAAATGTATCCGAGCGTTGAAAAGGTTTACGTTTCACCGCTGAAACGTTGTGTACAAACCGCCGAATTGATTTATCCCGAACACACTTTGCATTATATCGATAATCTGCGCGAGTGCGATATTGGCGAGTTCGAGTGCAAAACGATAGAACAACTTGCGGGTTTGCCCGAATACGAAGAGTGGATTAAAGGCGGAATGAACGCCCGCGCTCCGGGCGGCGAAAGCCACGGAGAGTTTACTTTGCGGTGCGTAGCCGGGCTGAATGAGGTTTTCACCGATATTTCGTGTTCCGGAGCGAGAAAAGCCTCTGTCATAACCCATGCGGGAGTAATAGTAAATCTTATGGCGGGGTTCGGATTGCCGAAAGGCAGACCGACTGATTTTTCTTTGAAGCAGGGGGAAGGCTGGATGATTAGTATGTCGGCGTATTTGTGGCAAAAAGGGAATGTGTTTGAGATAATCGGGAAATTATCATAGGCAATCCGCAGAAACCGCAAGAATGAAGTCAACATGAAGCGGATAAAGATATTGAACGAAAATACTCACAGCGTTGACAATTTCATATTTATTGCCATGATTTACCTCGAAGCCGCCGGATTGGATTTTGGGTTACCCACTTAATTCAGCGAAGAGCCCATTTTAATTCGTCGCCGTAACGCCCGCCTTCCACTCATGGTATTGTCTGTCAATCTCTTCCGTAAGCTCGTCAATCCCCGCCGCTTTCAAGTCTGCGGAAAGCGCCGCCGCCGTGTCATAAAAGTCGTTGTTCACTTTGTAGTTTCCTTCATTTATCATCCAATATTCAGAATTCCATATATATCGTTGTCAACTTCAATTATTTCATGATGGATTGTCAAATTAAGTGCAACGCTTATGCAAAATTTCGTAAGGAGTTCTAAAGCCGAGGCGTTTTCTCGGACGATTGTTAAGCAAATTGACGACAAATTCCAAGTCGTCGGA
>JAIRWE010000145.1 GCA_031253365.1 Oscillospiraceae bacterium
AAATTCCGCCGGACTGCGTCACCTCTCCTCGCAAGGCACAAAGCCTTACTCGTCGAGTTTCCTTGTCCGACAAAATTTTTCTTGAAAACCGCCTGAAAAAGGTTTTCGGAGGTTGCCTAATGAATAATTACGACGTTATCATAATCGGCGGCGGCGCGGCGGGATGTTTCGCGGCGGCGGCGGGGGAAGGCGGCGGGCGCGCGCTTATCATTGAGAAAAACGGCGTTTTGATGAAAAAACTGGCGATTACGGGGAAAGGGCGATGCAACCTTACGAATAACTGCGACGCCGAAACCGTTCTCGGCAATATTCCCCGGAACGCCGCGTTTATGAGAAGCGCGCTTTCGCGCTTTTCCCCGGCGGACACGATGGCGTTTTTCGGGGAACTCGGCGTTCCTTTGAAAACCGAAAGGGGCGGGCGGGTCTTCCCCGTTTCGGACAAAAGCGGCGACGTCGTTTTCGCGCTGGAAAAAAGGCTCCGCGCGCGCGGCGTCGAAATCGCCGCCGACCGCGCCGTTTCGCTCATAATCGAAAACAAAGCCGTCAAGGGCGTTAAATGCGCGAACGCCGCCTATTATTCCGAAAACGTCATTCTTGCCGCGGGGGGTATGTCTTACCCCAAAACGGGTTCGACGGGGGACGGCTTTGAGCTTGCGCGAAGCGCGGGGCATACGGTTACGCCGATTAAACCGGCTTTGGTTCCGCTTGTAACCGCCGAGGACTGTTCCGGCGCGGCGGGATTGACTTTGAAAAACGTGACGCTGACGCTTACGAAAAACGGCGGGTGCGTCTTTTCCGGGGGGGAAGAGGTGTTGTTCACGCATTTCGGCGTTTCGGGGCCCGCCGTGCTGAGCGCGAGTTTTTACGTCGACGACCCGAAACGGGACGAATACGCGCTGTCGATAGATTTGAAGCCCGCGTTAAGCGAAAAAGTCCTCGACGCGAGGATTTTGCGCGATTTCGGCGAGAACAAAAACAGGCGGTTCAAGAACGCGCTTTCGGGGCTGCTCCCCCAAAAGATTATCGCCCTGTTTACGGAGCGTTCCGGCATCCCCCCCGAAAAGCGCGTCAATGAAATCACGAAAGAAGAAAGGAAACGGATGTTGTCCGCGTTGAAGAATTTTTCGCTGTCGGTAAAGGCGACGCGTCCGATAGACGAGGCGCTCGTGACGAACGGGGGCGTTTCGGTAAAAGAAATAGACCCGAAAACGATGCGTTCCGGGCTGGTAAAGGGGCTGTATTTCGCGGGGGAGGTCATAGACGTCGCGGGGCTCACGGGGGGGTTCAACCTGCAAATCGCGTTTTCGACGGCTTACGCGGCGAGAACGGCGTTGGGCTTGATGACCCTTGACTTCCCCCCGAAAAATATGCTATACTGAAGTCGGCGGGCGGCGGCGGACGGTTTTTTTCGGAGGTGTCCTTATGGAGATAAGCAGACATTCGCTTATATTCGGGCTTTCATACGCGCTTGACATAATGGGTAAAAATAATCTGTCGCACTCGAAAAGCACGGCTTATTTATCCGTTATGACCGCCGCCGAAATGGGGCTGGACGAGGACGAAACGCTTATAATCTACTACGCCGCGCTGCTTCACGACATAGGGCTGAGCAACGAATACGTTCTGGGATACACGGACGCCCCGCGTCTGAGGCGGCACTGCGAACGCGGCGAGGAACTGCTGAGCAAGCTGCCGCTCCCCGACAAAATTCCGCTGTATGTCCGTTATCACCACGAGTATCTCGACGGCTCCGGCTCTTTCGGGGCGACGGGCGGGGATATTCCCTTGGGCGCGCAGATAATATGCTTAGCCAGCGATTTTGACGACTCGTTCGGCAGAACTAAGACCTTCGACAGGGAAATGTTCCTGAAAATATCGGAACGCCTCGACAAAAGCGGGGAACTGTTCCCGAAGGAAGTCGTCGGCGCGTTCCGCGCCTTAGCCTCGCGCGAGTATTTTCTGCTCGACTATTTCAACCACGAAACGAAATATATGCTGTCCGACAAGGTTTCCGTAAACGACGGCTTATGTTACGGCGTCGGCGACATAACGAAATTCGCGCTGTGCTTCGCCGACATAATAGACCAGAGGAGTCCGTTCACGTACACCCATTCCCACGGAATCGCGAAACTCGCGAGGAAAGCCGCCGAGTATCTCGGATACGACGGGGAAACGTGCGAAAAAATGTATATGGCGGGGTTGCTTCACGACATAGGGAAATTATATATATCGACCGACATACTGCACAAAAACGGCAAGCTGACCCCCGAAGAACGGTTTGAAATCAACAAGCACACCTACTATACGCGGAAAATTCTGGAACAAATCCAAGGCTTCGAGGGGATAGTGGACATCGCCGCCAACCACCACGAAAAACTTGACGGAACCGGGTATCCGTATCATCTCAGCGGCGAGCGGCTGAGCGAACTTGAAAGGGTAATGGCTATATGCGACGTGTACCAGGCGTTGACGGAGGAACGCCCGTACAGGGAAAATCTTCCCCCCGAAAAGGTGTGGGGCATAATCGACAATATGTCCGAAAATCGGCACCTTGACAAGATGTTGACGGAAAAAGCCAAGCGTATATTTGAATGAAAGCGAGAAATGTTATGGGAAAAAATTTTTTTGTTTGCCTTGCCGCGGCGTTTTTATTGTTTACGGCGACAGCTTGCGGCGGCAATGACGAAAGCGCCGGAAATAACGACGACGAAAGGGACGACACCCGAAAAACCGAGACGTCGGCGGCTTCCGAAACATCCGAAGAAAAAGGCGATGAAGACAGAACTTCAACGACGCAAAAGCCGAACGACCAAGAGCAGATGGCTTTTCGTTATCAGGACGCGGACGGGTTCGGGGTGCTTGTCGAGCTTAAGCCGTCGGGGTATGAACCTGGCGTAACCGATTTCGTCATCGCGTATTACCAAAACGGCGAAATATGGCTGAGATTTTTTGAAAATTACGGTCATGTCAACGTCGCGTATACCGATGATATTTCTTTTTCCGTTACCGTTGACAGGGTCAGCATGAACCCCGAACACCCCGGCGGCGCGCGGTATGACGCGGACGGGAACGTAATTCTCGGCGCGCCGGACGGCACGCTTTCCATGACCGTAACGGGCGGTCAAACGCTGACGTACCCCGATGTGCGCGTCGCCGGCGACGGCGAAACGACCACCGAAACCTATACGCTTTCGCGGGTCGTCGAAGGCGAGGCGTTTGTGCCGGAAACGACGGCTTCCGAACCGCCGTCGGCTAACCAAAGCGACGAGATGGTTTTTCATTTCAGCGAAATAAGAGAGGGAACGCTTCACGGAATACTCGTCTGGCTCAACCCGAGTTTCGAGCCGGGCAAAACGGGCGTTGTTATCAGCGAGTATTTGGACGACCCGTCATACGGGCAAATGTTTGAGTATTACAACACTGAAGATGTCGCGTATGCGTCCGATATGTCTTTTTCCGTTCCGAGAATTGACATGGGCGACGTGATGTGGGACGAAAACGGGATGGGGACGCTTCCGTCGGCGGAAGGCGTGATTTACATTACCGTAACGGGCGGCGACACGCTCACGTATGCCGGCGGGGGCAGGACGCTTACGCTTTCGCGGATTACCAAAGCGGAAGAAAAAGCCTTAGTCGGGGTGGCTTGATTTTCAATTAAAACGCGGCGGAAAGCGGCAAAGGAGTCGGTGAAAATGGATTATAAATTAGACAGGA
>JAIRWE010000183.1 GCA_031253365.1 Oscillospiraceae bacterium
CCGCCCTCAACGCTTCCGAAACCGCGTTTTTGCCGCAGACAATTAACCGTTCGTTTTCCATAACGCACACATTATAGCACAAACGCGCGCGGTTGTCAAACGTCGCGTCCGACGGGAAAGAGGATATGTTTGTCGATACGCAAAGGTCGGCGATTACCGGGCGGGTGCTTGAAAAAACGCGACAAAGTCCGCCGTATTCGGCGGACTTTGTCCGCGGGCTGAGGCGGCGGTTTCACCGCCGCCTATTCGTTTACGCTTATCCCCCTGTAACGCGCGATTGCCGCGACGTCCTTGTCGCCGCGCCCCGAAAGGCAGACGATTACGTTTTCGTCGGGCTTGAATTTTTTCGCGATTTTCATCAGATGCGCCGCGGCGTGCGCCGATTCTATGGCGCAGATAATTCCCTCCGTGCGCGCGAGATACTCGAACGCCGAAACCGCCTCGTCGTCGGTAACGGGGACGTACCGCGCCCTGCCGCTGTCGTTGAGGCAGGCGTGTTCGGGACCTATGCCGGGGTAGTCCAACCCCGCCGATATTGAGTAAACGGGCGCGATTTGCCCGTTTTCGTCCTGGCAGAAATACGACTTCATCCCGTGGAATATGCCCTTTTCGCCTTTCGTGATTGTGGCGGCGTGTTCGGGGTTGTCAACGCCCTTCCCCGCCGCTTCGCACCCAATCAGCCGAACACCCTTATCCTCGACGAAGCCGCGGAATATTCCCATGGCGTTGCTCCCCCCGCCCACGCAGGCGATTACCGCGCTCGGAAGCCTGCCCTCGCGTTCGAGAATCTGTTCCCGCGCTTCCCTGCCGATTACGCTTTGAAAATCGCCGACCATCTGCGGGAACGGATGCGGACCCATTACCGAACCCAGCACATAGTGGGTGTCGCGGACGCGCCTCGTCCACTCGCGCATGGTTTCGTTCACCGCGTCTTTCAGCGTCATCGTCCCGGAAGTAACGGCGTTGACCTTTGAACCGAGAAGCTCCATTCGGTAGACGTTGAGCGACTGCCTTTCGGTGTCCTCTTTCCCCATGAAAATCTCGCACTCCAAGCCGAGCAGAGCCGCCGCAGTCGCGGCGGCGACGCCGTGCTGCCCCGCGCCGGTTTCGGCGATTACGCGGGTTTTGCCCATTTTTTTCGCCAAAAGGCACTGTCCCAGCACATTGTTGATTTTATGCGAACCCGTGTGGTTCAAGTCCTCGCGTTTCAGATAAACCCGCGCCCCGCCCAAGTCCGCCGTCATTTTCTCCGCGAAGTAAAGCAGCGACGGCCTGCCCGCGTAATTTCGCAAAAGCGCGTCCAATTCCCGATTGAACGCCTCGTCGTTTTTGTAAAACTCATACGCCTTTTCCAACGCGTGAACCTCGTTCATAAGCGTTTCGGGAATATACTGCCCCCCGTATTCGCCGAACCTGCCTTTTACGCCGTCAGCCATGCCGCCTCCTTTGTGTGAAATCGCCGTGACTTTCAATACCGCGCGTTAATTAAACGGCTATTTCAAATTCGGAAAATATTTTTGAAGCGGATTGTACGATGTTTTGACGCTCCTCTTCCGTTAAGTCTTCCTTAACCGTGATTTCAACCAGTTCTTTCAGATTTGCGAAAGCCTCCTCATAGGTGTCGCCCTGGGTGTAACACCCCTTGACCTCGGGGCAGACGGCAAAATAACTGCCGTTATCTTGTTTAGAACAAATCATTGACAACTTCGCGGTCATAACAACTCCCCCTGTCGGCGCGTTAAAGTGCCCTTGCCGCTTTTACAAGCTCCAAGATTTTCTCCCTGCTTTTGACTCCGTTTTCTTCCGCCCCCGAGCTTATGTCCACGCAGTAAGGGTTCATTTTCGCGGCATCCCTGATATTGCCGATGTTAATCCCCCCCGCCAAAAAAAACGCTCCGCCCCGCTTGGGCAAAAGCCCCCAGTCGAACGTCCTGCCCGTTCCGCCCCCGCCGCTGTCGAACATCGCGTAATCGGCGTTTTCGGGGCAGGTTCGCCCCGCGCGAACGGCTTTGATAACCGTAACGGGGCAGGCTGTTTTAAGCCTTTCTATATACTCGTAATCTTCGTCCCCGTGAAGCTGCGCGGCGTCAATCGTTCCCTCCCCGTAAAGCCGCGCCGCGTCGGAAATTTCCGCGTTGACGAAAACGCCGACCGCGGCTATGCGCGGGTTCAGCCGTTTCTTAAACTCGCGGGCGGTTTCAAAGGAAACGCGCCGGCGGCTTTCGGCGAAGACAAAACCGACGTAATCGGGAAGGGCTTCGTTCACGTAATCAACATCGGCGGGGTTGAACAGCCCGCATATCTTGATTTTCGGAGGTTGCCTCATGTTTGCGTTATCCCCTTCAACTCGTTGAGCGCGCGCTTTTTATCCGCACTCCGCATAAGCGTTTCGCCGATTAACACCGCGTCGACTTCACCCGGCTCCGATATATCCTCCCGCGTTTTTATCCCGCTTTCCGCGACGAACAAAACGCCGCGGGGGACGAGGGCGCGCAATCTCGCGCTTGTTTTTACGTCCGTTTCAAAGGTTCGCAAATCGCGGTTGTTCACCCCGATAATCCGCGCGCCCGCTTTCAACGCCGAATTGATTTCGTTCCCGTCGCGGGTTTCGACCAAAGCGGACAACCCCAAACCGTCGGCGGTCTTTATGAATTTTCCGAGAGTTTCCGCGTCAAGCAAAGCCGCGATTAACAGAACCGCCGACGCGCCGAGTTCCGCCGCCTCGTAAATCTGATACTCGTCGATTGTAAAATCCTTCCGCAAAACGGGGATATTCACGGCTTTTGATATTTCGGAAAGATGCTCGTTTTTCCCGAGGAAAAAAAACGGCTCCGTAAGCACCGAAATCGCGTCGGCGCCCGCCGCCTCGTATTCCCGCGCGATTTCGACATAGGGAAAATCCTTCGCGATAACCCCTTTCGACGGCGACGCCTTCTTGACCTCGCAGATGAACGAGATTCCGCTTTTTGAAAGTGCCTTCTCAAAAGCGAAAGGGTTCGCGATTTTCGCACCCGTTTTTTTGAGCGGGCTTTTTACTTTGGAAATTTCCACGCGTTCGCGGGTTTTCGCGGCTATATCGTCAAGTATCACTTTTGTCAGCTCCCGTTGGAATACTCGATAAACAGGTCGAGTTGCCTCATTCCCTTGCCGCTTTCGATAATTTCGGAGGCGACGCGGATTCCTTCCTCCAAGCTGATTTCGGGTTTCGCGACGTGGATTGCCGCCGCCGAATTGAGTATGACGGCGTCTTTTTTCGCGCCGCCCTTCCCGCTGAGAATATCCCGCGTTATCGCCGCGTTTTCCTCCGGGCTTCCGCCGAGCAGCTCGGATTTTTCGCACCGCTTGA
Source organism: Oscillospiraceae bacterium (assembly GCA_031253365.1). GTDB lineage: Bacteria > Bacillota > Clostridia > Oscillospirales > Ruminococcaceae > Ruminiclostridium_E. Next base: position 3,347 of record JAIRWE010000183.1, read on the forward strand.
AACCGAATTGTTCCGGGGTAATCACAAACGGGTTAAGCTCGCCGTCTTTGACTTCGCAGACCGTGGTTTCCGCGCTCATCGAAATTTCGTCGAATCCGTCCCGCCCGTACACCACAAACGCGCTCCTTACCCCCAGATTGGCGAGGACGCGCGCCATCGGTTCCACCATATCCTCCTCGTAAACGCCGAGCAGTTCCTTGTTCGCGCCCGCCGGATTTACCAGCGGCCCGAGAATGTTGAAAATCGTGCGTATGCCGAGTTCCCTGCGGACAGGCGCGACGTATTTCATCGCTATGTGATAGTTCTGCGCGAAAAGAAAGCAAATATTGATGTTTTTAAGCATTTCGAGGCTTTTTTCGGGCGTGGCTATTATGTTGACGCCGAGGGCTTCCAGCACGTCCGCCGCCCCGCATTTGCTGGAAGCGGCGCGGTTGCCGTGTTTCGCCACGGGAATCCCCGCCGCCGAGGTTACGATTGCCGACGTCGTGGATATATTAAAGCTGTTGGAACGGTCGCCGCCCGTGCCTACGATTTCAAGCACGTCCATATCGTGCAAAAGCCTTACGCAGTGGCTGCGCATACCGGCGGCGGAACCGGTGATTTCGTCGATGGTTTCCCCTTTGACGGACATCGCCGTAAGGTATGCCGCCATCTGAATGTCGCCGGCTTTCCCCTCCATAATCTCGTTCATTACTTCCCGCGCTTCCTCAAAAGAAAGGGTTTCCTTCTTCGACGCCTTTATAATCGCTTCTCTAATCATTTGGTTTTTTCTCCCGTAAAAAATTTTTAATTATCGTGTTACCGTGCGGGGTCAATATGGATTCCGGATGGAACTGCACCCCGTAAACCTTGTATTCCCCGTGCCTCACCGCCATAATTTCGCCGTCCGCCGTCGAAGCGGTTACGCTCAGAACGTCGGGAATGGTTTCCGCGAGCGCCGCGAGGGAATGATACCGCGCCACTTTTATCGAAGGCGGCAGCCCTTTGAAAATCGGGCAGTCGAGGGATATTTCAACGTCGGACTGTTTTCCGTGCATCAACGATTTGGCGTGGGAAACCGTCGCCCCGTAAGCCTCGCAGATTGCCTGATGCCCCAGGCACACCCCGAAAATCGGAATCTCCCCCCCGAACCTTTTTATGGCGTCCGCGCAAATCCCCGCGTCCGAGGGTTTGCCGGGTCCCGGCGACAGGATAATCGAAGCGGGATTTAAGGCGGCGATTTCGTCGAGCGTGATTTTATCGTTGCGCCTTACCTCGATTTCGGGAACAATCGCCCCTACCGCCTGATAAAGGTTATATGAAAAACTGTCGTAATTGTCAATCAATAAAATCAAATTTCCCCCTCCGATTCAAGCAGCGCGTTAATCACGGCTTTCGCTTTGTCGGCGCACTCCGCGTATTCCCTTTCGGGAACGCTGTCCGCGACGATTCCCGCGCCGGAGCGCACGGACACCTTGCCGTTTCTCTTGTAAGCGAGCCTTATCGAGATACAAACGTCCATATCCCCGTTAAAGGCGATATATCCCAGCGCCCCGCCGTAAATTCCGCGTTTGCTTCTTTCAAGCTCGGCGATGATTTCGCAGGCGCGGAGCTTGGGCGCGCCCGAAAGCGTCCCCGCCGGAAGAACGGCGCTTATCGCGTCCAAGGCGTCTTTATCGGGGCGAATTTCCCCCTTGACGGCGGAAGCGATGTGCATTACGTGGGAAAACTTGACGACGTGAAGGTAATTCTCCACTTCCACCGTGCCGAATTTGCTGATTTTCCCCAAATCGTTGCGCCCCAAATCCACCAGCATATTGTGTTCCGACAACTCCTTTTCGTCGGAAAGCAGTTCCGCTTCGAGAAGGGCGTCCTCCTTGTCCGTCGCACCCCGCGGACTTGTTCCCGCCAAGGGATAGGTGTATAATTTCCCGCCCGTCAGTTTTACGAGCGTTTCGGGGGAAGCCCCCGCTATCTCTATGTCGTCGCTCCCGAAATAAAACATATACGGCGACGGGTTGGTCGTCCGCAAAACGCGGTAGGCGTCGAACAGGCTTCCGCGCGCCCGCGCGTCCAAGCGATTGGACAGCACGGCTTGAAATATATCGCCGTCATAGATATACCGTTTCACCCGCTTCACCATATCGACGTATTCGTCTTTGCGGAAAAGCTCGCGAAACGGCGAAAGTATTTCAAGGGTAGGAATTTTCGCGGGGGAACCCGACGTTATTATTTCCCGCATTTCCTCTATATCGCTCACCGCTTTCCGGTAGCCTTCCTCAAGGTCGGCGGTCGCGGCGGCGGCAATCAGAATGATTTTCTGCCTTAAATTATCGAACGCGATAATCTTATCGAAAATCATAAGGTCAAAATCTTTGAAATCCTCCTCGCCATCGGATTTCGCGGCGTCAAGGCACAAATCGGGTTCGGTAAGGGTGATGAACTCATAGGAAAAATACCCGACCAAACCGCCCGTAAACGGCGGAAGCCCCTCCACCCTCGGGGAAGCGTTATCCGCGAGCGTTTTCCTCAGCGTCTTAATGTCCGAAACGATTTCCGGCTTCGGGTCATAGCCGAGAAAGGTGTAACGCCCCCACTTCGTCCTGTCCTCGACGCTTTCCAGAATAAAGCACCGCTTGCTGACTTTTTTCAGCCGCCGCATAACCTCGACCGGCGTCGTGCCGTCGGAATAGATTTCGCGTGAAACGGGAACGCTCTTGTAACCCGCCGACAAAGCCGCCGCTTCCGGCAGGGATGGCTTATACGTCATACGCGCCCCTTCTTTCTCTGTTTTCATCCGCTTCCCCCAAACAAAATCCTCCCTCAACCCCCGTTATCCTCACCCTGACGATTTCGTTCCTTCCGAACTCCCCGCGCACCTTAACCGGCGTATAATCCGGCGCGCGCCCCTCGGAAAAGCCGTCCGCCGTCTTTTCGACCAAAACCTCGCGTTCCCCGCCCGTTTGCCGCGCGAAAAATTCCCCGCGCAGCCTGTCCGCCAACGCGCGCAACAAGACAAGCCTTTCCCGCTTTACCTCGCCTGGAACCTGCCCCGGCATTGAAGCCGCGAGCGTCCCTTCGCGCCTTGAATAGGCGAACGCGTGGATTTTCGCGAAACCCGTCTTTTCCGCGAAAGCCAGCGTTTCGTCAAACTCCGCCCGCGTTTCCCCCGGGAACCCCGCGATTATGTCCGTGGTCAGCGAACAGCCCGGGAAGGCTTCCCTCAGCCAAAAGACGACTTCATCGTAATACGCGGTATCGTACCGCCTGTTCATACGCCGTAAAACCGCGTCGCTGCCGCTTTGAAGCGACAAATGAAAGTGCGGGCAAAGTTTTTTCAGCCCCGCCAAGCGCGTAATGTCCGCTTTCGTGATTAAATCGGGCTCAAGCGAGGACAGCCGAACCCGCTTCAAACCCGGAACGGCGCAAACAGCCCCGACCGCTTCGGTCAAACCCGCGCCGCCGTCCGCCGCGTAAGCGGACAAATTTATCCCCGTAAGCACGATTTCCTTGTGCCCGCAAGCCGCGAGCGTCTCGGCTTCGGCGGTTATGTCCGGGAGCGCGCGGCTCACGGGCGCCCCGCGCGCTTTCGGGATGACGCAGTAGGCGCAGCCGCGGTCGCAACCGTCCTGGATTTTCAAAAACGCCCTCGTCCGTTCGCCCTGCGCCGAAACCGGCAACCGCGCGGCCGTCGGCGTACCCGCGATAACAATGTCCGCGCCCGCCGCCCTCGCCTTTTCCGGAAACGCCTTCGGAAAGCACCCGCAAAGCACGACGGCGGCGCCGGGGTTTTCTTTTCTCACCCGTTTTATCAGCCGCCTAACCTTCCTGTCGCTGTTTTCGGTTACGGTGCAGGAATTGATTATGTGAAGCGCGGCGCTCCCCGGGGAGGGGGCGGGTGTGAACCCGTTTTCTCGCAGCAGCTCGGATAACCCCGAGCTTTCGTACTGATTAACCTTGCAACCGAACGTCGTTATGACAAAATACATAAAAATCAACCCAAATCGTTGTGCAAAACCGCCAAATATAAAGGAATTATACGAACATTATACCTTAATACTCCGAAAAATTCAATATAATATTGACTTTTTTCCGATATGTGATATGATTAGACGGAGAAGGGGGTGATTGCTATGACTGAGAAAAAGATTAAAATAACCACCATTGACGACGTTAAGAAGTTCGTCAGCACGGTTATGACTTACGAGTACGACGCCGACGTGGTTTCGGGCAGGTACGCCGTCGACGCGAAGTCTATCATGGGTCTGTTCAGCCTGGATTTGTCCGGCGAACTGACGTTAAAGATACACTCTGACGATTGCGGCGACATACTCGCCGACCTCGCGAAGTTTATCGTTTAACCCGTGCGTTCGGCGACTTTGTTGCCGCGGGAAGCCTGGTATTTCCGCGCCGAGGCGCGGAAATATTTTTATCGGTATAAGGGGGGGCGACAGTGTCCATATTTTACAACCCGCAGAAATCCGGAAGCGGAGTCGCCAAGAACGCCGGCGAGAAAAGGCCGTTCTTCAAATTCTTTGAGCTGTTCGGGCGCAAATTTTGGAATTTAATCCTGCTGAATTTGATTTATATAATGTTCTGTCTGCCGGTCGTCACCATCGGGCCCGCGACCGCCGCCCTGACCCATATAATGCGTAAATTCGTGCTGGAACAACCCATTTTCATGTTCAGCGAGTTTGTTTCGGCGTTCAAAAAGAATTTCAGGCAGTCGCTCGCCGTGGGAATCATAGACGTCGCGTTTATCCTTTTGTTTTTCAACGCCCTGCTTTTTTTCGGCGCGAAGACGGCGCAGGAACCCGTCAGGGACAACTATGTCATGCTGGCGATGACAATGGTTTCCGGCGCGATTTTTATGACGGTCAACTTTTACATTTACCCGCAAATCGTGTGCCTTCGGCTTAAACTGCCCGCCATAGTGAAGAACGCCGCGCTTTTGGGAATAGTGGGTCTGAAACGGAACATAATCACGCTCGCCGTTTTTGTCGGCGTAATAAGCCTTATCGCGTTCACCCTGCCGGTTTCG
>JAIRWE010000187.1 GCA_031253365.1 Oscillospiraceae bacterium
TCGTGGAAAAAGTTGTGATTCACGAGCGTGAAGAAAAATATTCCCGCACTCCGCCGAATGTGGATGTTCATTTCATCGGCGTTGGTCTGATTGATTTTTTAGAAAATGTATAGTAGAAAGCCGCCCCGGTATCGGGGCGGCTTTTTTTTTTTTTTTATTATTCGTCCGAGTTTTCCACAATCGACTTGGATAGGTCTAATATTTCCCCCGCCTTACGGGCGTTTATGTTCACCTCGCCCGAAATGTTGTTCATGGCGTTGCTGACGCTTTCCACCAGTTTTGAAAAAGATTCGCTTATCTCGAACACTTGCTTCAAAAGCGGCTGAACCGATTCGTTTATCTCGGTGGACGACGTAGCCGAACCCTTCGCTTTTTGCGCCAGCGTGCGAACCTCGCCTGCCACCACCGCGAAGCCTTTGCCGTGTTCCCCGGCGCGTGCCGCCTCGACGCTGGCGTTAAGGCTCAGCAGGTTTGTCTGTTCCGACACGTTTACAATGTCGTTGGTCAGCGAAAGATACCGCTTCATATCGTTGCTTATTTTGTTTATGATGTCGTTGAGCGCTTCGGTGTTTGCCGAGATTTTCCCCATTTCGGACAGAACCGACGTTACCGTTTCCTCCTGTTTGCGGTTGCTGTCGTTGAGATTTCCGATAAGCCCCGCCATCTCCTGTATGCCGTCGTTAAGGACGCGGCGGCTGTGTTCGCGCTGTTCGTTGAACGCTTCAAGTTTGGCGTTGTCCTCGTCCACCAGCTTTTTGGTGTAATAAACGCAGTTTTGTTCCACATTTATGTTCCGCGCCACCATTTCCGCCATATCGCGGCAGTTGTCGTACCCGCATGAATGGCAGTTTATATCGCGCTCCTCCGGGGTTAGCTTGAGCATACGCCTGAACGCCGCTTCAAGCTCGTGTTTGGAAGGCGGCTGTAAATCGAGTTTACGCGAGCTGTACGAACACATAAAGTCTTCCAGCTTCAGCTTTTTGTCGAATTCCTTGAAATGCTTGTAATTCTTCTTGCTGACATTTTTGCTTTTTTCCGCCGAAACGTGAAATTTGTGCATTTCAAATTCCACGTCGTCCGATTTTATCGTCTTATCCGTCCCCGTGCCGTCGTTGCAGCCGCGCGCGCAGTTAAGCACGTCCACAAGCAACGGAAGGTTTTTCTTGCTTTTGACGCGCTCGTCGTATTGCTTGAAGTATCGCATAAGGGTTTCGCTTCCCTCGATTTGCCTTACCCATACGGAATTGCTTGTGTGAAACTCGACGTTTTCCCTTAATCCGCCGGGCGAGGGGTAAAAGCTCCCCAGCTCGCCGGGAGGGCTGTCGGGTTCGGCTTCGGGTTCGGTTTGGTAATTGACTTTCCTTTCCGCGAAATACCGCGTAAGCTCTTTGTAAGTCACGTTGTACTTTATTTCGCCGTAGCGTATAAATTCGGACTTTTTACCGAAACAGGGCGAAAGGAAGGCGATGTCGTCTTTAATGTCCATGTATCGGCGCATATACATGGCGGTACACATGGCGGGGCTGTGTACGGGAATCAGCTTCGACAGCAGGTCGGGAAAATACCTTTCGATTAAATTGACGGCTACCGGGCACGGCTGTGAAATCCATCCCGAATCCCCCGAACGGCCGATGAACTTCAAATACGCCCACGTAGTTATTTCCGCGCCGAAAGATGTGTCGTATATCTTCCCGACGTTGAACTTTTTGAAGTATCCCAAAAGGTTCTTGTACATGGGATAGTTCGTTTTAAGCGCGGGCGCGAAGATTATCGAAATCTTTTTCCCCGCCCGCAAGTCGTCCATGAAACTTACGGTGTCGTCCCTGTACAGCCTCGCCTCTTTTTTACAATGGCGGATACACTGACCGCAGTCTATACAGTATTCCGGTCGCACGTTGATGACCAGCTTGCCGTTTTCGTCCCTGTCCTCCCGGTTGGTGAGATTAATCGGGCAGACACCGATACATCTGTTGCACCCGACGCATTTGTCGTAATCGAGATACACCAACTCGCAGACGCTCGGGTCTGATTTGACGTTTGCCATAAATTCCTCCCTGGATTTTCCTGTTTTTTTCAATGATAGCATACTTGTCTGAAAAAAACAATAAGAAAAAATATACAAACATTGAGCGTCCGATATGTATATTTTCACTCCGAAGGGTTTAAGTCGGGAATATCGTCCTCAACGCCGACTTGCCCGAAATAGCGCGTGAGACCCGCTATTTCGTTCGCGGAAATATCCATGTTGAACCGCCCGTTCAGCTCAACCCTGATTTTTGTAAAGCTGTCTTCGGCGGCGAACGTTATCGCGTTATAAGTCAAATCCTGCTCCCGCATGGCGTCAAGCACGACGCGGCAGTCTTCCGCGAAGCGCGTGACGCTTTCCTGCGGGATGAACACGATAAGAATATCCACGCTGTCGCCGGCGCCGATGTTGCTCACACCCGTGTAGTCGTCCGGACTTCCCCCGTTAAGCCGCACGGTTACGTTGATGTTCCTCATTTTCACGGTTCGGGGGATTTTCCTTGATAAATCGTCGCTTATTATATTTTCCAGCCTTTTGTTGACGCTGCCGCTTTCCACAAAAAGCTCGCCCCTCGTGATGGTTAAATCGGTTTTGGCAAGCGAAACGGCAAGCGCGAGTACGGCGATTATAACCGCGAGGACGGCGCCGCCGCCGTTTGCGAAAAAACCGCGAACCGTTCCCGCGGGCGGCGTTTGGCGTTTCGGCGGCTTTTCGCCGGCGGGAACGACTTTTTCGCCGTCTTCGGTAATTTTGCGGTTGAGCCGCTCGAGCGTCTCGATTTCGGCGTTGATTTCCGCTTCAAAATCGACGTCGCCCGATTCCGTAAATGCAAGCTGCGCGCAACCGTATGGTTCGCCGGTTCCTCCGTCCGAGATAAACCTCCCCATAAGTTCGTAACCGTTTTCGATGTAAATCCCGTTTTTCGCGCTGTCCTCGCTGAAAATCGCCGCGCCTTTTTCCTTGGGGTTCGCGCTGTCGTAAATCATAAACGGGACGGGTTCGCGCGTGTGGGTTTTCAGCGACAGGGGCGTGGGGTGGTCGGGGGCGATGAGGATTTTGAGCCGCCGCGTACCGAGGCTGCCGTCTTCAAACGCCTTCAATATCGGCGCGAGGACTAATTTGTCAATCATTTCGATGGATTTGACTTTATTCAGGACTTCCCCTCTGTGCCCGCACTCGTCGGGCGCCTCTATGTGAATGTACGCCAAATCCGCGCCCATACCGCCCAAATCGGGGCTTTTGAGCGCGTTCACCGCCGCTTTCGCTTTCCCTTTGAAGTTGGTGTCTATATATCCCGTTGCGTTTTCCACGCGGATGACGTCCATCCCCGCGGTTATGGCAATCCCTTTAAGCAAGTCCACCGCGCTGACCATTACGGCGTTCAGACCGTACTTGCCTTTGAACGACGGCAGCCGCGCCTTCCTGCCGCCGCCCCAAAGCCAAACGCAGTTCGCGGAACCTTTATTCCCTTTCAAGAGCGCGTAGGACTTTTCCATAAGCGCGAGCAATTCGGCGCCGTTTTCGTTCACGTTAAGATAATCGGCGATTTTCTCCCCCGTTATGTCGTGGGGCGGCGTAAGCTCGCCTATGTCCGTTGTTCCGTTTTCCCATACAAGGCAGTTCCTGTAACTTGTCCCGGGATAGAATTTTACGCGCCCGCCGCCCAATTTGCCGTCAATGAGCTTTATTATTTCCCGCGCCTTTTTCGTTGAAATGTCGTTCGCGCAGTAGCTGAGCATTTTACAGTCGCGAAAGTTTTTTTCGTTTGAAAGCGTCACGAGGTTGCACCTGAAAGCCACGTCCGTCGGCTTCATATCAATGCCGATGCTCGCCGCTTCAAGAGGGGAGCGACCCGTGTAATACTCTGTGGGGTTATATCCCAAAACGGACAAATTCGCCACGTCGCTTCCGGGCAAAAGACTGTCGGGAACGGTTTTCGCCAGCCCGATTTCGGAAACGGCGGCAAGAGCGTCCATGGTGGGTTTGTTCGCGGCGCTCATAGGCGTTTTCCCGCCTAACCCGTCGCAGGGCAGGTCGGACATTCCGTCGCAGAGAACCACCAAATATTTCATAAATTTCTCCTGTATTCGCAATTATCAATACCGCATCCGGCGCATTTTTCCCCGCAATTCCCCGTTGTGAGTCCTTCGAGAGCCCGCTTGTTTTCCCTTATCAGGAACTCGCGGGAAATCATCATGTCTATATGCTCCCACGGAAGCTCCTCGTTATAATCCCGCCGTCTGTTCGCGTAAAACGCCGCGTCAACCCCGCACTCGTCAAACGCCTTTTCCCATTTCGCAAAATCGAAATACTCGTTCCACGCGTCAAGCGAGCAGCCGCTTTCCCAGGCTTTATATATGACCTTCCCGAGTTTTCTGTCCCCGCGCGCGAAAACCGCTTCCAGAAGCGACATATTATAATCGGAAC
>JAIRWE010000005.1 GCA_031253365.1 Oscillospiraceae bacterium
CGAGCAGGGTTTCAAAAGAACCGCCCGGCAAATTCGTGTTGACGGTTTTTGAAATTTTCCGCAATTCCTCCATAAGATGCTTCTTGTTATGGAGTCGCCCCGCCGTATCGATTATCAGAACGTCCGCGCCCCTCGCCCTTGCCGCGTTACAGGCGTCGAACACCACGGCGGCGGGGTCGGAACCCTCGGAATTCTTGATAATATCGCACCCCGCGCGCGCCGCCCACGCCGAAAGCTGTTCAATCGCCGCCGCGCGGAAGGTGTCTGCCGCCGCGATTAACACCTTTTTGCCGCCGCTTTTCAGACCGGCAGCCAATTTTCCGACGGTCGTCGTCTTACCCGCGCCGTTCACGCCTATCACGAGAATAACGGACGGTTTCCCTTCGGGTCGCGAGTATAAATCAAGCTCGTTGTTTCCCGCCAGCATTTCCGCGATAATGGCTTTGAGCAACCCGCGTATTTCGCCCGGAGCGGTCGTTCCCGCGCGCTTTACTTCGGCGCGTAGCTTTTCGCAGATTTCATCGGAAGTAACGACGCCTATATCCGAAAGGATAAGCGTTTCCTCCAATTCCTCGAAAAAATCCTCGTCTATTTTGGTAAACGAGTTGAGAATCCGTTCGACGTTTCCGGTAAACGAATCCTTCGTTTTTTTCAGCCCCGCCTTCAGTTTTCCGAACAGCCCCATACGCCCCCCGTATTATGCGTTTTTGTGTTTGAAATTATAGTAGCACCCCAAAAGCATAACCGAAATAATCGGGGACATCGCCACCATGCCGACCATTCCGAAGCCGTTCATCGCCTCGCCCATCGAGTCCGAAACGCCGAGCGTGAAGGACAAAATAAACGAAACGCACATAGGTCCGATTACGACCCCGCCCGAATCAAACGCCACCGCCGCGAACGTGGGTTCGACGAATTTTGAGAGGATAAAAATCAAAACATATCCCGGAACCAAGAAAAACAGCGCGTGAATGTCCAGCAAAAGCCTGACCATGGAAATGGTTATCGAAATCGCCACGCCCGCGGAGATGGTAAATATAAGCGCCTTTTTGTTTATGCTGTGCCGGGTTACGTCGTCAACTTGGTTACTGAGTATGCGCAGGGCGGGTTCGGCGTAAGCCGAAACGAAGCCCATGGCAAAACCGATGGGGATTATCAGCCAGCGATACTGCGAATAGTCCTCGGACGCGATGATTGTCCCGACGTGGGTGCCGATGGGTATAAACGCGACGTGGGTTCCTTGAATCATGAATATAAGCCCCACATACGTCATCACGAACCCGGACAGTATTTTTTTCACCTCGGGCATTCGCAGCTTTAAGAAAAATATCTGCATTATGACAAAAATGGAAAATATCGGCAGAATGGCGATGGTAACGTCGCGGATGGTTTCCGAAAAGCCGTCGAAAATAATTTCAATCATCTGAAAAACACCCCCAAAATCAATACGGCTATAATCGCGCCGACAGAGGTAATACCGACCATCCCGAAGCTCGGGTTACTCTGTTGGTCGCCCTTTATCATATTGGAGGCGCCCGCCGCGAACGACAGAATGAAAGGCACGGTCACCGGACCGGTGGTAACGCCGCTGCTGTCAAACGAGAGGGCAATCATGGGTCTGTTATCGGGCAGAACGAACATCTCGACTATCGCGAAAGCGAATATCAGCGAATAGGAAATCAACAAAACCTTCACCAGACTTATTTTGAAAACGACCCTGAAAAGCGCGATGGACAAAAACAACCCCGTTCCCAAACTGATAATGGTTATCAGCATCGTTTTGTGTATTTCCGGATTGACGCCGGCGACTTGGCGCGACAGCACCAAAAGGTCCGGCTCGGCGTTCGTGACGAGATACCCCAGAAAAAAACCGAAGCCCAAAATCAAGGCGAGTATCCCTTTTTTGAATATGAAGCTCCCCGCCTTGGAGCCGAAATTCATCATCGATATTCCCGAACCGTACAGGAACAGCGACATCCCGAACACCACCATAAGCGTGCCGCCTATGAACCGCATCCAGTCGACGGGTTTGATTTTGTCGTCGGGCCGTAAATCGAACAGAAAGGTCATGGCGAGCATAAGCAAGACAATTATCGATATAATCGGAATAAGGGACTTTACGACTTCCGAGAGGCTGTCCGTGAATTTGGTGTGCTTTGTGTGTGAAATTTTCATAACCGATACTATCTCCCTTTGGCGAACCTATACGACAAATATAACACACGGGCGGGGGTTTTGTCAAGGCAAAAACGCGAAAACCGCCAAAAACCGCGTGAACGCGCGGCTTTTGGCGGCGACTTTGATACCGACGCAAAATGAGCGTTTTTATCTCGGAAGATACAGATTCGGGTGCAGCGCGATGCTACCCTGCCTTACCGCAAAGTGCAAATGCGGACCCGTCGCGACGCCCGTTCTGCCCACGTTCGCGATTTGCTGCCCCTGAGTGACATATTCCCCTTCGCCGACGTGCCGCGCGCTGCAATGCGCGTAAAGCGTCCTCATTCCGTTTTCGTGCTGTATGATAATCGTATCCCCGTAGCCGTAATAACCTGACCTTGAAAGTATAACCGTGCCGCTGCCGCCCGCGTAAATGGGCGCGCCGTAACCGACGCCCGCTATGTCAAGGCCCGAGTGGTTGCGCCCCCAAGCCGCGTCCCAGCCGTAATTGCAGCTTATATACCCCCCGTTCAGCGGCCAGATATATTCCCCGTATGCGGCGTCGGCGATTTTATAGCCGCCGGTGGGTACGGGCTTCGTGCCGACGTTGACGACCTTCGTGACAGGTTCGGACACCGCCGTAACCTTTACCGGAACACGGTTGATTTCGGCGCCGTTCAGATAAGAAACGCGGGCGACGATATGGTTCGAGCCGTTCTTGCCTTGCACCGCGGCGTGCGTCGAACCCGCGTAAAGCGTGGAGTCGTTGCGGTACTCGGTCTCAAAAGGAACAACCTGCTCGTATTCCTCCGTCCGGGTAATGCTGACGGGAAGGTACGGCACCTCGACATTCCTGCGGATTTGGTCGCCCACGTAAACGCCCCGCTCCGAAAACCCGGGATTGAGCCGCTCAATCTCTTCCATCGACATACCCAAAATATCGCTCACAAGCGAAGGGCTGTCCCCGTACTCGACCGTGTAATAAGACGCCTCTTCCTTCGTCACCGTAATCATCTTTATAATGCTCTTCGGGTCGACAATGCTCTCCGCGAGATACAAATCCTGCTTTTCCCATTCGACGGTGTTGATGAACGCCACTTCCTCGTCGGGGTTGCCGCTTCGGTAGACGTTAAGCAGACTTTTCAGCATGCCGTCGATTTCGGAATTGTCCATCACCGCCCCGTAAAACACGCCGTCGATGTAAAAACCGTAAGCCCATTCGAGGTTGAAATCCGAAGTCCGCAAAATTTCGTTCGCGACTTGGAATTTCGTGAGTTTCTCGCTCGTTTCTATCCTCTCAATCGAAAATTCGGGAATGGTTTCGATAACCTTGTCGCTTTCGTGATAATTGACGCGCTGCAACACGAGGGCTTCCGCGTCCAAGAAGACGCGCTCGTTTTCGATGTAGCCGAGGAACTTCCCGTTTACGGTCAGCTTCAGCGCGTAAGTCGCGGAAGTCGCGGCGGTCACGACGTTGAACAAAAAGACGACGCTTATTATGGGAGCCGCGTAATTGAACGCGGTCACCGCCAAACCCTGCTTTCCGAACGCGAACCGCCCGAAATGCGTGAAGAACGCGCCCAGAGCGCCCAACACGCCCTTCTTGCGCCTGCCTTTCCTTATGTCGCTTACCATTTTGCAGAAACTAATCCACAGCTTGACGAAAGGACTCGCCGCGAAAACGCCGACATACTGAAACGCGGAAAATATCTTAGCCCTCAGTTTCACGGACTTGTCCCATAAAAACTTCAAGAAAAGTCTCAAAAACTCGAACAAACCCCTGAACGAGCAAACAACGGCGAACACCGCCGCCTCGCCCAGCTTTTGCAGGGACAAAGCCAACATTCCGACTATTTTTCCGTTAATTTTCCTGACCATAAACGCACCCCTAAACGCGCCCAATTATTACAAAACGGTTACAGCGTTCATTATATCACAAAAAAAAATCGAGCGCAAGTATTTTTTTTGAAAAAATTTTTCGGCGGTTTTTCATATTATAAGAGCAATATGCACAAACGGAATATCCCGGCGGTCGCCTATTGACTTTCGGCGGATTATTTGCTACAATGTAGCGGTGACATTTCCCGCGCCCGGCTCGGGAAGCCGGATTGG
>JAIRWE010000044.1 GCA_031253365.1 Oscillospiraceae bacterium
AATCCGCTCGGTTTCGGATAAGTCGTAAGGGTCGACGACGTTAACCCGCTCGATTCCGACGGCGGCGCACAGCATTTCAAGATTAACGGCGCGGGCGGGTTCCCCGTAGATGTTCAGACCGTTGGCGGGGGTGTTCTGGTGTCCCGTCATCCCCGTTATTGTGTTGTCCAAGATTATAACAAGCGAGTTGCTCCCGTTGTAAGCAATGTTGATTAACCCCGTTATCCCCGAGTGTATAAAGGTGGAATCGCCGATTACCGCTACGGCTTTGCCCTCGTATTCCCCCGCCCTGCCCTTGTTGAACCCGTGCAGCCCGCTTACCGAAAAACCCATGCAAACCGTCGTGTCCATCGCCGAAAGCGGCGGCGTCGCGCCCAACGTGTAACAACCTATGTCGCCGTTCACCGTAACGCCGAGTTTTCCCAAAACATAGAACATTCCCCTGTGCGAACACCCCGCGCAAAGCACGGGCGGGCGGACGGGAACGGTTTCGGGGAAAGAATGGTGTTCCTTGACTTCGCCCAAGATTTTTTCCGCAATCAGGCTTTGCGAAAGCTCGCCGATTTCGGGGAACAGCCCTTTTCCGATAACATTCAATCCCAATGCCGCGCAGTGCCTTTCGATAATCGGGTCAAGTTCTTCTATGACGTATATTTTCCTGTATTTCGCGGCGAATTTCTTTATTAAATCAACGGGCAGCGGGTTGATAAGCCCGAGTTTAAGATAGCCCGCCTTATTCCCGAGCGCCTCTTTCGCGTATTGGTAAGCCGCCCCCGACGATATAACCCCTGTTTCGGGAGCGCCGTCCTCCTGTCTGTTAAGCGGCGTTGTTTCGGCGTACTCGCGCAATCTCCGCTCGCGTTCCCCGACCTTTACCCTCCTTAACTTCGCGAACCCGGGCATCATCACGTATTTCGCGGCGTTTTTTTTGTAATCGGGCAACTCGCGGCTTACACGCTCGCTTTCGCACACAACCCCCTGCGAGTGGGAAATCCTCGTCGTAAGCCTGATTAACACCGGAACGTCGTACTCCTCCGATAAATCGTAGGCCGCTTTGGTAAATTCCAGACACTCTCGCGAGTCCGACGGCTCAAGCATGGGCAGTTTGGCGGCTATGGCGTAATTGCGCGAGTCCTGCTCGTTTTGGGAGGAGTGCATTCCCGGGTCGTCGGCGATTGCCGCGACCAACCCCCCCGTTACCCCCGTGTAAGAGGCGGTAAAAAACGGGTCGGCGGCCACGTTGAACCCGACGTGCTTCATCCCCGTGAAAGCGCGCGCCCCCGCGATACTCGCTCCGAACGCGGTTTCGGCGGCGACCTTTTCATTCGGAGCCCACTCGGCATGAATACTGTCCTTATACCGCGCCGCCGCCGCGGTAATCTCCGTACTCGGCGTTCCCGGGTAACTCGAAACCACCGTGACACCCGCCTCATAAAGTCCCCGCGCCACGGCGTGGTTTCCGAGCATAAGCGTTTTCTCAGACATGGATTTCCCCTTTTTCACAAAAATTTTTTTAAGGTTTTCATTACCGCGCCTATATCGATCGGCTTCGCGAGGTGTCCGTTCATTCCCGCCCTCAAAGCGTTTTCGACGTCTTCCTTGTAAGCGTTGGCGGTCATCGCGATAATCGGCACGCCGGCGGCGTCGCCGCGATTCATCCCCCGGATTTTTTCCGCCGCCTCATAACCGTTCATAACGGGCATTTGTATATCCAAAAGAATCAAGTCATAATACCCCTCGCCCGAACCGCCGAACATCTCCGCCGCCTTTTTGCCGTTTTCGGCTTCTTCGATGGTCACGCCCGTATCGGACAAAAGCTCGCGGATAATGAACCTGTTTATCTCTATATCCTCCGCCAAGAGAATCCTTTTGCCGCTGAAATTCGCCCCGCCGTCCGGCGTGTCGGCGTCCTCTTCCGCCTGACCTTTTTTCAGCGTAAGCTCAAAATAAAATTTCGTTCCTTTGCCCGGCTCGCTTTCAACCTTTATTTCGCCGCCCATCATTTTGATAAGGTTCTGGCTGATTGACAGCCCCAGACCGGTTCCCCCGAAACGCGCCGCTATGGTTCCGTCCGCCTGCTCGAAGGGCTGAAACAGACGTTTAAGCTGCTCCCCCGTCATACCTATGCCGTTGTCCGAAATATCAAAGCGAACGCTTAAAACGTCGTCGCGCTCATCGAAAATGCTGATGCTCAAAACCACCTCGCCGCCCTTGTCGGTGAATTTCACGGCGTTGCCGAGAAGATTTATCAAAACCTGGTTAATCCTTAATTTATCGCCGACGACAAACATACCGTCGTGCTTCGCCATATTACAGATGAACTTGACGTTCTTCTCCGCGCATCTTTGCGAAATTATGCCGTAAACCTCGTCGTAGGCTTCTTTAACCGAAAAAGTCTCGCTTATGATTTCAAGTTTCCCCGACTCGATTTTCGACATATCCAAAATATCGTTTATGATACCCAGCAAATGGTGCGACGAAGAAACGATGCTACCGATTGACGACAGGATTTTTTCCTTGTCCGAAACGCTTCGTCTGGCGACCTCCGACATCCCTATAATGGCGTTCAGCGGCGTGCGGATTTCGTGGCTCATTCGCGCCAGGAACTCGCCCTTCGCCTTCGAGGCGACCCGCGCCTCGTTTGTCTGGCGAACGAGGCTTTTGCTTAAACGCATGGAATTTATAAACAGCGCGACGACTACCATTAAGATAACGAACAAAATCAAGGAAAACACCAGAAGATAAACCGTGCGTACATTCGCCAATTTTGTCGAATAGTCAAAAACGCGCACCGTCCAGTTCTTTACTATGTTCTCGTTATTGACGTAATCGAGGGCTTTGTTTACAATCGAGCGAAGCTCGGTCTCGTTTTTGTTAAAACCGAACATGGAGTGAAATTCCGTGCTGAAGCTGTAATTTACTTTATAATTCGGCTTTTCAAGATAATTCGTCTGCGTGTACAAAGTAAGCTCCGAAGCCATCAACAAATCTATCTCGCCCTTTTCCAGCGCCGCCAACGCGTCAAACTGCGTGGAATAAACGACAAGATTGTCGTCGTCCGTGAACCATTCCCTGAACTTGCTTTCGTAAATCGAGTCCTTCATAACCCCGACTCTCGCCCTTACGACCTGACGGGGCGCGACTTCGGGATAATCCACATTCGACAAAAGCGCGTACCGCGACGTGATATTCGGTATGTCGGGCCAAATGAAATCCTCCTTGCGCCGCTCGGAATAAACCAACTCTGAAACCATTTGTATTTCATCTTTGAGCAAACTCTCGTATATTTCGTCCCAACGCGAGTTTTTATCCGTAACAATTTCAAACTCCGCGCCCGTAAGATGCTCTATTTCACGCAGAACATCAATGGCGATGCCTTCAAACCTGTCGGTATTCTCGTTGTAAAAGCTGATGGGGTAATTGTCCGTTTCGGCGGCGAAGGCGATTTTCCTTCCCGACTTTTTCAGGGCGTCCATATACTCCTTTTCCCTTCGGGAAAGGGTTCTGCTTAGTTTGTACTTCACATACTCGCGGTCGCCCTCGCTGTAAATCTCATAAAGCAGGTCGATGCCGCCCGACTCGATGTACATATCCAAAACCCTGATTATCGGCTCCAACTCAAGGTTGGCGGTCGTCATTGAAACGGGAGTGTACACCAACGGGAACAATCCCTTTGACGCGACGGAATCATAGCCGTCGAAGAACGCCTCCAAAACCGATTCCTCTATGAAGGCGTCCACTTCCCCGCTGATAAGCGCCTCCAAAGCCTCGCCTTCGTCGTCCACGACCGCCGTTTCATAATCCGCCGCGTAGATTCTCCTTATGGAAGCGTCCGACACCGAACCCTTCATAAACGCGATTTTAAGCCCGTTCAAATCGTCCTCGACGTTTATTTCGCTGTCCGCCGTCGTGAAAACCCTTAAAGAACGTTCCGCTATGGCACGCGACATGGAATACTGTTCCAAACGCTGCGGCGTTCTGGCAAGGTCCCCGATAAAGTCAACCTCCCCGTTGTCAAAAGCGGTTTTTAAGTCGCTCCACAAGTCGTAATACACGGGTGTAAACTCAGCCCCGAACAACTGCGTGAGCAGCTCGCAAAATTTAAACGTAAACCCCGCGTATTCCCCGTCCGCCGTAACAAACGCCTCCGTGGTGAGAATATGCCCGTACGAAAACCCCGCGCCGCCCCTGCTTTCGATAAGCGCCTCAATCTCCGCGATTTCATCGCCCGTTATCCCCGGAATATCGGTATAACGGATTACGGACTCGCCTGTGCCGCCCGCGCCGCCGCCGCAGGAGGAAACCAACGCCGTTATTATCGCCGCCGCCGCGAGCGTTGAAACCGCTTTTTTCATGGGCAACCTCCGAAAAATAAGGCTTTGCGGGATTCAGCGGCTCATGTCAAAAACCCGCCCGAATCTTCCGTCGGACGTCGCCGACTTTATCGTATCATCCCAAAAAGCGTATATATACCCTTCCGAAATGACCGCCGCCAAATCGTCTGAAAACCTGTCCACGTCTATCATGTTACCCGTAATTTCAAATCCGCCGTCACCGTAGCGGAGAATAACGAACTTTTCTATTCTGACAATGCCGTTGAAGTCGATAATCGGTACGACGATTATTCCGGAATCCGCGCTTGCCGCCACGGCATGGCGGGAATGTTCCGCGGGCGTTTTCATATATTCGCCGTATTGCGCGGCGGACGGGGCGAGCAAAACACTCGCGATTTCCTGCGGCGCGGACTGTTCCCCATAACCGTACATAGCCACGCGAACGCCGAGCCTTTTCCCGTCCTCATGCGCCTCCACGTTCACCGAAAAAAACAGATCGCCGCCAAAACCGTAATAGTATTCCGACGAAATCAGCGCGTTTGTTTCATTCATAAACACGGGCACGCCCGGCTCCGATGTGTCGATGGCGTAAAGCTGCCGCGCGACTATGTAAACCGCGCCGTCGTCGAACGCCGCCCCTTTGAGCGTTTCACCCCGCGCTATCCTTTCCGCGCTGACGGGCTTTGTGTTACTCGCGAAAATATGCAGCGTCACGGACTGTTCCCCCTCTTCCCCGACGACCGCCGCCACGCGCGTGACGCCGTTCCTGTCATCCGCGAAGCCTTCGGGAACGGTGCCTTCCACGCTGAACAAAACGGGGGCGTTCAAACCGTTTTCGTAAATGTTATACTTTACCGCGTGCGCTTTCGCGCCGTCGTTGAATATGAGCATGAGCGAGGTTTCGCCCCCGCGAACGAAATCGGCTAACCCGCCCGTAACGGCATAAAACGAAACCCTTTCGCCCGCCGCGTCCATTCCGCCGATTACCGTCATATCCGAATAGGGCGCTTCCCTTACGAAAATATTTTCAATGGCGACACGGCTTTTTTGACCGTTCAGGCGCGCGGCGGGTATATACCCGTCGTACTCCCCCGCGTAAACCCCGTTACTGACCGCGTAATCCGTAATTAAAAAAAACTCGCCGTCGCGGATTACCATATCGAAAAAAACGCCGTCTTGGGTATACTCCGCGCTCGGAGCGGCGTTGAAGCTGTTCGCGTCGAAAACGACGACGCTCACGCAGGGCTGCGCGAACTTAAACTCCGCCGCGCGCGGTTCGGTTCCGTCCGTCTCGACCGCGTATTCGAAGGCGACTTCATATTCCCCCGAATAAACGGCGTACAGCCTTTCTTTCAAGAGAAAAACGCCTATCAGCTCCGCATCGGCTCTCTCATAAGCGCCGGCGTCAAACATTTCACCCGCCGATATTTTAACGGCGCGCACGGCGTTGCCGTCAGTCTTGAAAATATACTCGGAATTGACGAGAAGCGCGGCGGGTTCCTTTTTGCCGTCGGAAAACTTTTCCGCGCGGTAAAGCCTTTGCGCGGCGGCGCGTTCCTTTATTTGCCCGCTCTGCTTCGCCTGAACGGCGAAAAGCTCTTCGTAAGCGGCGGGCGGTTTGAACCTGTTATCGGGCAAAAGCCACTCCCCCGTCGCCGTGAAACGGATAAAAAAACTCATGAACACCAACGCGGCGGACGCCGAAAGGCAGACGGCTTTCCTCCACCTGTTCTCGCGGGAGGCGTTCTTGTCAAAATCCTCGCTCCCGCCGTATTCGTAATACTCGTCGGTATAATCGCCGGAATAACCGTCGGCGTATCCCTGCTCGTCCCCCCATAAGTCGTCGTATGCCGCCTCGTCCGCCAACGAATCCTGCTCCCCGTGGGAAAGGGTTATCTCATCGGTGACACCGCTTGGAACCGAATTGCCGATGTTTATATTCTCCCTCGTTTTGTCCGTAATGTAATGGGTTTTCGGCGCGTCGCGGCGCGTCGCCGCTTCCTCGCGCCGCTCCGGCGCGTCCTGCGGGCTTTTCGAGGCGATGACGTCGTTTAAATCCTTTTCCAAAGCGGCGCGCTTTTTTTTAAGTTCGCGTGCGGCGCGCCTTTCCCTCGCGACGCGCAACAAATCCGAAAAATCCCTGCCGTCAAGCGGGGAATTTTCCAGAATTTCCACAAGGCGCGCATAGGTGAGGGAAGGGTTTCCCTTTATCTCGGAGTAACTTTCGTTACTGATTCGCGTGTTACCGATAAGCGCAAGGAACTCGCGCCCCGAAAAGCGTTCCTTTTTTATCTCCGCAAGAAACTCGGCGGCGCTCATTTGTCTGTCGGCGAAATTATCCGCAGGCGTCATCGCGTGTTCTCCATTGACATCATAATTTCGGGTTCTTGAAAATTTCCGTAATTTTGGCGTACTCCTCGGGCGTAAGCGGCTTCTTGGACTTATAACCGCTGATAAACCCGATTAACTCGTTCTCCGACGAAGCGACGTAGCTGTTCGCGCACAGATTCAGCCGCAAACTTACGGAACCCGAAAAGTACAGTATATTATCCACCCAAACGTCAAACCCGTTTGAACGCAGAATACTCTTTAAGATTTCCCGTTGGCGTTTTATCTGCCTGAAAGGGTTGTCCATCTTGATTTCGGTCACTTTGCCCTTTCGGTAATACTTGCGCTGAATCCACGTGTCTGCGCCGCTGCTACCCGATATGACGCCGGAATGGTTCTTGACCTCAACTATAAGAAGCCCCGAGGGACCGACAAGCAGCATATCTATTTCCGAACGGTTTTTCTTGTAACGGACGGGCAGATTGGTGAAAATCGCGTATTCGCCGCTCAGTTTTTTCGCGATTTTGACAAGGCGCTTCTCGCCCCTGTATCCGGAAACAAGGACATTGTATCTTTGCCCCGCGATTAAATAGGCGGCGAAGGAAAACAGCATCACCGATATAAAAATTATTCCGAGCCATACATCCCTTTCCTCCAATCGGAGGACATAGACCGTGAACAGCACCGCCGGCAAAACGCCCGAAATTACTTGGGCGACAAACAAAAACGGCAGTTTCTTGACGTTGGCGCTCTTATTCTTGTAAAGATTTACCATGCTTCAATACCCCTCAACCGCTTAATTAT
>JAIRWE010000025.1 GCA_031253365.1 Oscillospiraceae bacterium
CCCTTTAAGGCTGGTCATTCTGCCGCCCACAACCACGCCCTTGCCGGAAGTCGCGGAAACCACGCCGTTACAGAATATATCGCAGGCGACAAAACTCGCCGAAGACAAATCGCCGCCGCACTCAATCTTCGAGTTTTCGCAAAAACCGATTTTTACGTTGCCCTTAGCGGAAATACTGGAGTTTACGCTCCCGGTCTTTACCTCCACATTACCGTCCGCTATAATTTTGGCGTTGGTTATATTCCCCCCTATCGTAACATTCCTCTTGGAAACAACGACGAAATTCTCCATGACGTTGCCTTTCACGACCACGTCCCCGATAAAGTCTATATTGCCCGTGGAAGCACCCACGTCCTCCTTTATGACGACGGTATCCTCGACGGTGAATCTGTCTTTCTGCCAGACAAGGTTGCCGTCTTTTTCGGCGATAATCTGCGTTTCATCCTCGTTTGCAATCGTACACTTTCCGAGGGCGTACTTGGCTTTTTGACCGCAAGTCGCTTTGAGGACACCCCCCCTTATGTCATAACCGTCTTCCCCCTCGGTTTCATGCGTGATTTCGGCGATAATCGTACCCGCGACGATATTATGCACAAGACCGAGGTCTTTATAGTCGATTACGCCTTTTTCGTTCTCTTGGGGGGATAAAGCCCTAAATCGGTCGAATCGGTAACTCACCGTTCCGTTTAAGCCGTTATCGGGGTTTTTCCCTTTCGCTATACATAAACGCTTGTTGTATTCCTTACCGTTGATAAGACCGATAACGGCTTCGCGCTCGAATTCTATCGCGACGGGACTTTTTTCCACCGCTTCAAGCGCGTCGGAAACAGTGACCTCCCTGCCGCCGTAAAGCGGTCCCGATACGGTTATGTACGCCGCCATAAAATCTTCGTCAACGTCAACGCGGACTTCCCCGTCAATCGGTTTGCCGTTGCTTGCGGTATGCGCGCTCAAATTATCCATGACAAATCCTCCTCAAACGAACCCGAAAATAATCGTTATGCGCCGTCGCCGCCGCCGCTGAAATACATTATAGCACAGTTTTAAGAATATTTCCAGTGGTTATTATAAAAAAATATTTAAAACTTGACATTTTTATTATGGTGTTATATAATGGTGTAATGGATTATTGAGATAACGGGGAAAATTATGGCAGGCAAAAGGAATATAAAAGTAATAACAGACAGCGGATGCGACTTGCCCGCGGGAATGGAAGAACGGTACGGAATTGACGTAATGCACTTTGAGGTTATGCTTGACGATGTTTTATACCGCGAACGGATTGACGTCACACCGCAAGAGTTTTACGCTTTGATGAATAACTCGTCTTCCATACCGACTACCAACCAGATAACCGTGCCGCGTTTCGAGGCGAAATTCGCCGAATGTAAGGCTCAGGGCGAGAGCGAAGTTTTGGTGGTGCTGATTAACTCGCGCGGCTCGCAGACTTACGCCAACGCCGTAATGGCGAAAAAAAATCTTGAGGAAAAGGGCGCGCTGGACGGTATGAAGATTCATATTGTCGACAGCAGGACATATTCGGTGGGATACGGTCACCCTCTCATCGAATCGGTGAAAAAAATTGACGCGGGGCAAAGCGCGCAACGGGTTTTGGCATATCTTGACGACTGGTTTTCCAGCGCGGAAGTGTATATTCTTCCGATTAACCTCAGACACATGAAAAAATCGGGGAGGATTACGGCCGCCGCCGCTTTTTTGGGCGAACTGATGGGGTTGAAGCCCGTTATATCGCTCATTGACGGCGTAAGCGAGGTTCAGAAAAAAGTGCGCGGGGAAAAAGCCGTTATCGACGAAGCCGCGAAATTCATAAAAACCAGGATTGTTCCCGAAACGCCTTGGTTGGCGCTTTGCGGCGATAATGACGAGTTTTACGGAGCCATGGTAAGGCGCTTATCCAAGGAAATAGGGGCTCCGCCCGCTATGGAATCGTTCGTCGGGTGCGCCGTAGGAACCAATACCGGTCCCAAGATGGGGGCGTTCGTCATAAAAGGCGCGAACAGAGGGAAAGCGACGTACAGCTGACGGTTGTTTAGATGGCGGCAATCTGCGAAAAGGGGTTTTCGGGGGTTGCCCGATGGCTATAAATTTTTTACGGAAAGAATAAGGAGGGCGAAAATGGCAAAACTTAACAAAAAAAATGTCGAGAACCTGAATGTGAAAGGAAAGCGCGTGCTTACGCGTTGCGACTTCAATGTGCCGCTGAAAGACGGCGTTATCACCAACGACAACAGAATTACGGCCGCTTTGCCCACGATTAAGAAGTTAATCGAAAACGGCGGGCGGGTTATACTATGTTCGCATCTCGGCAAACCGAAAAACGGCCCGGAAGATAAATTCTCGCTTGCTCCCGTGGCTGAGCGGCTCGGCGAACTTCTCGGGAAGGACGTCGTGTTCGCCAAGGACGACACGGTTGTGGGCGCGAATGTCCGCGCCGCCGTCGAAAAAATGTCGGACAGCGACGTAATATTGCTCGAGAACACCCGCTTTCGCGCGGAGGAAACCAAGAACGGCGAGGCGTTCAGCAAGGATTTGGCTTCGATTGCCGACGTTTACGTGAACGACGCGTTCGGTTCGGCACACCGCGCCCACTGTTCCACCGTCGGGGTCACGCAGTTCATAGTGGAGAAAGGCGGCGAAACCGCCGTGGGCTACCTTATGAACAAGGAAATCGAATTCCTCGGCAACGCGGTGGAGAACCCCGTTCGTCCGTTCGTGGCCATTCTCGGCGGCGCTAAGGTCGCGGATAAGTTGGCGGTCATCTCGAACCTTCTCGAAAAATGCGACACGCTGATTATAGGCGGAGGAATGGCTTATACCTTTGTCAAAGCCCAAGGCATGGAAGTGGGCAAATCCCTCGTGGACGATGAAAAACTGAGTTACTGCAAGGAAATGATAGAAAAAGCGGAAAAATCCGGCAAGAAACTGCTCCTCCCGGTTGACACCGCTATTATCGAAAGTTTCCCCGACCCGATTGACGCCAAAATAGACGTGGATTACGCCGATATGGATAAAATTCCTTCCGGCACCTTAGGCGTCGACATAGGCGCCAAGACCTGCGCGCTGTTCGCCGACGCGATTAAATCCGCGAAAACCGTGGTTTGGAACGGACCCATGGGCGTTTTTGAAAACCCCGTTTTGGCGACAGGGACAATCGCGGTTGCCAAAGCGGTCGCCGAAACGGACGCGACGACGGTAATCGGCGGCGGAGACAGCGCGGCGGCGGTGGTGCAGCTCGGTTTCGCGGATAAGATGACCCATATTTCAACGGGCGGCGGGGCTTCACTGGAATATCTCGAAGGCAAGCTCTTACCAGGGATTGAAGCGATTCAAGATAAATAATCGTTCGCAGCGACTTTGCGGTAAAACTGCCGCAAGAACGGAGAATTATAAATGAACAAAAATTTGCGGAAAGCCGTTATCGCGGGCAACTGGAAGATGAATAAGACCCGCCCCGAAACGCTTGCCTTGATAAATGAAATAAAGCCACTCGCCGCCGACGCCGGCTGTGAGGTGGTTGTCTGTGTGCCTTTCACCAATCTTGAAACCGCCGTCGGCGCGGTTAAGGGGACGAACATTAAGGTTGGCGCGCAAAATGTCCATTTTGAGAAAAGCGGCGCGTTCACCGGGGAAATTTCCGCCGATATGCTTGTCGAAGCGGGCGTCGATTACGTGATAATCGGACACAGTGAACGCCGCCGCTATTTCGGTGAAACCGACGAAACGGTCAATAAGCGCGTGAAAGCGGCTTTACAGGCGGGTTTAATTCCGATAATGTGCGTCGGCGAGCTTCTTTGGGAGCGCGAGGCGGACATAACGCAGGAGGTTGTGGCGCGTCAAATCAAACTTGACATGGCGGGCTTTTCGTCCGCCGAAGTGAAGAAAACCGTAATCGCTTACGAACCCGTATGGGCGATAGGAACGGGCAAAACCGCCACTTCCGAACAGGCGGGCGAGGCTTGCGGGCTGATACGCTCGGTTATTGCGAAACTGCACGGAAAAGACACGGCCAACGCCGTAACCATTCAATACGGCGGTTCCATGAACGCCCAGAACGCGGCGGAACTGGTAGCCATGCCGGACGTGGACGGCGGTTTAATCGGCGGCGCCTCGTTAAAGTCGGCGGATTTCGGCGAAATCATCAAGGCGGCAAGCGTTAAGTGAACATGAAAGCGGGGGGTTTTCGGCATGAAACCTATTTTGTTAGTGGTAATGGACGGTGTCGGGTTCAGCAAAACCGGTATCGGCGACGCGGTGACGATGGCGAACACGCCCGTTCTTGACCGCCTCCTCAGAGAATGTCCCAACATTCGGCTGAAAGCCCACGGAAGCGCGGTCGGGCTACCGGGCGACGACGACATGGGCAATTCCGAAGTCGGGCATAACGCGCTCGGGTGCGGGCAGATATACTCGCAAGGCGCGAAACTGGTCAACGAGTCAATCGCGTCGGGGAAGATGTACGCTTCCGAAACGTGGAAGGAAATTATCGGCAACGTGACGGCGAACGATTCGGCTTTGCACTTTATCGGCTTATTATCCGACGGGAATGTTCATTCAAACACCGCGCATTTGTTCAGTATGCTCAAACAGGCGAAAGCCGACGGAGTTAAGCGCGCGCGCGTGCATATTCTGCTTGACGGGCGCGACGTTCCGTCGACAAGCGCGCTGATTTACGTTGAGCAGCTTGAAAAAGTTTTGAGCGAATTAAACGACGGCGGCTTCAACGGGAAAATCGCTTCCGGCGGCGGACGCATGAAGATTACCATGGACAGATACCAAGCCGATTGGGCGATGGTGGAACGCGGCTGGCAAACCCACGTCAAAGGCGAGGGCAGGTTTTTCTCCGACGCGAAAGAGGCGATTGAAACCCTTCGTCGGGAACACGAAGGCATAATCGACCAAGACCTTCCGCCTTTTGTAATCGCCGAGAACGGTTCCCCGACGGGTACAATCGGCGAAAAAGACAGCGTGATACTGTACAATTTTCGCGGAGACAGAGCGATTGAAATTTCCATGGCGTTCGATAACGACGTGTTCGATAAGTTCGACCGCGGCGGGAAACACGGCGCGGTATACGCGGGAATGTTGCAGTACGACGGCGATTTGGCTTTGCCGAAACGCTATCTTGTCAGTCCCCCCGACATCGAAAACACCCTTTCGGAGCTTCTTGTCAAGAACAACGTCAGGCAGTACGCCGTTTCCGAAACGCAAAAATACGGTCACGTCACCTATTTTTGGAACGGCAACAGAAGCGGCAAGTTCAGCGAAACGCTTGAAACGTTCCGCGAAATCCCCTCCGACAGGGTCAGTTTTGACGAACGCCCGTGGATGAAATCGGCGGACATAACCGACGATGTTATCGCGGCGATTGAATCCGGCAAATATGATTTTATCCGTTGCAATTTTCCCAACGGCGACATGGTGGGGCATACGGGGAATCTTGCCGCGACGGTTACCGGGGTGGAAACGGTGGATTTAAGTTTGGGGCGGCTGATTCACGTTTGCGACGAATACGGCGTGACGCTGATTGTAACCGCCGACCACGGGAACGCCGACGAAATGCTGGAAAAGGACAAGAAAGGCAATTTGACCGTGAGAACGGCTCATTCGCTTAACCCCGTTCCCTTTATCATCCATGACAAAGGGGAACGCCATGAGTTAAAGGGCGGCGGTTCGCCCGAAGCGCCCGCTTTCGGATTGGCGAATGTCGCCCCGACGGTTGCCGCGTTGCTCGGAATAGTTCCGCCCGCCTGCTGGGAAGAGAGCTTGTTAAAATAAAAGTGGGCTTAAAAGGGGGCTTAATATGAACGATTTAAAATGGATTGCCTGTCAGGGCGTGAACATGAATCCTTACAACCTATCGGTACCCGACAGATTGCAGAATTTCGGATACGCGTTGGTGTTCGACGAGTTCGGCGGAGGGAAGACCGCCAAGGCGCAGTTGTGTATTCATAACGTCATATCCTCCGAGGATAAGCCGAGCATACTCATAATCTGCCCCGAAGCCCTTACCCAAAGCTGGTATTCGACGCTACTTTCGGAATTGGGCGTGGATTTTAAGCTCGTTTCCGGTTCCGGCAACACCGTGACATTTTATTCGGAATGTATTTCCAACCTTTTCATAATAAGCGAGGAACAGTTGGGTTCTTCGGCGGGCGGGTTTATCGGCGACGAAAAAGTCGTATGGGATTTGATGATAATCGACGCGGGGTTCTCCGTGAACGGCGTGAACTGGGAATTTTATAAGAGCGGTTGCAAGAATAAAGCGCGGGAATTGCTTGTGTTCGCCCCGTCGCCGTTTCCGTTCGACGAAGACAAGACCGAGGTTTTGAAGGGAACCGTCAAAGGCTTTCTGTACAACGACTCCCAGAGGGAACTTGTCGATGATTTGGTAATAGACGAAAGCGTCATAGCGTTCAACAGGGACGTGCCCGCGATGCGCTATTACAACACCGCGAGGGGCGAACGCAACGTCGTGGTCTTGGAATACGAGGTAAACAAGGAACTGACCGTTCCCGGCAGACGGATTATCGATATGCAGACGGGTATGCCGCTTTACGTTTACGGCGGTAATTTGTTTGAGGAATACAACCTTGACTTAAAGCATATTTACCTTCGCCCCTATTACAGCGAGGACGACATAACGGCGCTGAAAGGGGTTGACGCCAAACTCGGCGTATTTTTGAAAAAAATCGACGAAATCCTGCGAAAATCCGAAAACAGCGTCGTGGTGTATTTCACCGCGCTCAGTACGCTGAAATACATTTCCAAAGTGCTCGGTGCCGTTTACCCGGAAATGTCAGAGCAGATAATAACGCAGACCGGCAGCTCGATTGACGGCACTTTCCTGAGGCGTTACTTCAACGGGGAAGACAGCGCGGACGCCCGCGTCATTCTCGCCACCGACTTCATAGGGGAACGCTATCACTCGCTGAAAAAGGCGACCCATGTCATCAATTATGAATATCCCGAAACCGCAGTTTTGCTGGAACGCCGCTATTTCAGGAACGGTATGCAAGCCGCCGCCCCGGAAGAGTTTATTCTCTTTACCGACACGCAAATGGCGTTTGACGGCAGAATCCTGTGCAAGGTGATGATGTCGGGACTGTTCAAATGCTTTAAAGTCAAAATCCCTTCCCAAAACGTGCTGTTTTGGGTTCCGGGCGCGGAGAGATACATCACCGATATGCTCCTTGACCTGAAATTCACGGCTGAAAACTCAAAGGGCGCGGGAACGGATTTCGCGCCGAGGTTTCGCGCGGAATTTAACGTCCTTAATTTTGAATACGTTTCCACGCCGCAGAAAGCGAGCGCGTATGCTAAGCAGATGCTTACGCGGTTGGTTTCGCTGTTCAATATTTCCGACATAATGGACGAAGGCGAAGTGAAAAGGGAATCCCTGCTTAAAGGCACGAAGGAGTGTGTGCAGGCGGTACGCGACGGTTATCTGTGCTACGACGGGGAAATGAGACCGCGGCTAATCAAAAGCGAGAACGACCTTGACGCCATCATGCGGGTATATGAGGATAACAGGTACGTCGCGGGTCTGAAAGCGGCGGAAGCGCAGCTACTCGGCAAGCAGGGTGTGGCGGGGTTAATATACCCGTATGTGAGGGACGCGGTTGAGTCGCTCCCCGACGGATTAAAGGCGCCCGTGCTGTATAATATATGGAAGTTTTACAGGATTAAAAAGGATATTAAAAAACCTCTCAGGGAATTTATGGATATGTACAACAAGGGGGTGATTTAGTTGGCTGAATACGTCGAAAAACCGGTAAAAGAACTTATAGGTGACTTTTATCAAGCCCACGCCAACGGGGATTTCGAGGGGATGCAATCTCCTCTCAAAAAACTGCAAACCATGATTTTTGAAGGTTCGCTCAACAGTGAGCCGTTCATTGAGTATTACAACGATATGTTCAGCGGGAGAACCGCGTTCAACGCCCTTATCAGCGTCAGCGACTACCCTTTTGAAAGCATATACAGGGAGCTTTTGCAAAATACGTTCGACTGTTATTACGGCACCCCGGACGTAAAAATCATGGTGAATTTCAGGGACAACGATGAAATATCGCTGTCTTACAACGAAATCGGCTTCACCATGGAACAGTTTTTGTACTATCTCGCGTTCGGGCGCAACTCCGGCGACAGAACCAAAGAAGGTCGTTTCGGCGTCGGCGCCAAAAGCGTTTTTATGAATGTTGAGTGGCTTTCCATGCGTTCGAACAATTTCAGCTTTAAAATCCAAAACACGGGCGGAACATTGAGGATATTGGAGCTTAATTTGCTGGGTACCTTGTTCAAAGGCACCGAAATCGTCGTCAAGGTTTCAAGCGAGCAATACGCGCGAATAAAAGAGAATTTCCTTACCATGGCCGACAAAAAAGGCGATTTTATCAATCTTGTCGAGCTTTGCTTTGCTTTCAGCCGCAAAAAGGTGATGAACGCTCCCGAGGCAAATATTGAGGAACCCGAACGCACGTTCAATATCGCGGTTATGGAAAAGGGTAAGATTGTCACGCTCTATAAAATCGCCTATTTCCAAAAAGACGATTCCGAGATGAAAACAATACGCTTCATGCAAAACAACAAAAGCGTCGTTGATTTTATCTGCCACGAACAGGACGGGTTTTCCTACCTTATACCGTTCGCCGTCGCGACGGCAAAGCGTCAAAGCATTGTAAAAGTGTTTTTGCAAAAATATAACTTTTTTTCCACGTATGAACTGACGGGGCTTATAAAAGCCGACGCGCAGGAAAAAATCATCGACGAGAAGCTGTCGGCGTTCTTCATAAGCGTGTCGAACGATTATATCACCTCGTTCAGAACGGGGATAAGGGTGGATTCCGAACATATAGTGATGCAAAAGGTTGAGGCGGGTATTCGCGATTTGATTGAAAATTACAGCGAATATTTCGTTTTGGACCTTCAGCGCCTGCCGGAAATTGAGAACCGTTGGGTTCTCCGCCCGAAATCCTATGCGTTTGAATTTATCAAGAACTTTATTCTAACCTCGAAAATTGCCGCCAACCTGAAAAACAGCTTCCAAGAAAGCATTTCGATACACTTTCCGAACGAACCCGCTCCCGTTAAATACAACGAACTGAAAGAAACCGCGTTTGCCGCCGCCAAGAGCGGCATAAGCGCGGAAGCCCATCAGAACGGTTCCGCCTACGCGAGATATATCCAAAAGGAGCGTGACAACACACTTGAAAAACTTGCGCAGTACGCCGTAAAAACGATTTATCTCTCCTACGACTGGGAAGCGCCCGACGGAACGGGGGGGCGGCAGTTCTATTACGAGTTTATACGCGAAAGCGGGATTTATATAATCGAAAACAAGGATAAACCCGGTCTGGCGGATTACAACCTCTATGTCCATTTCCAAAGCATGGTGGGAATGTTGCTTGATTCGTTCGTCGGTAAGGACAACGTTATCGAGAACGAAACCGCGCTTGAAACCATGCTGTCGTTTTTCGACGAAGCGTATAACGAGGATTATAAAATTCATATGCGGTATTATCAGCTGTATATATCGCATCTTGAAGACCAGTTCACGGTTGACATTTCAAAAATGAAAATTGAAAACGTCAAGAACGCGATGGAGTCCGTTCTGAACCGCCGTCATCGTTTTGATACAAGCCAGGCGTATAACGAAACCAGCAAGATGATTCTCAACGTCTTTACCCAAGGCAAGGACACCATCAGCTTTTTGAAAGAAATGAAGGCGCAGGGTTGCCAGATTACGTTGGCGTTGGACATTAACAAAAAATACCGTTTTTCGGCTTACGGTAACCAGTTTTTGATTCCGGGCAAGACCACCAACGCCCAAATGCTCGAAATCATCGGCGATATGGGTATGCTCGTCACGGCGGGAATGCTCAACGGGCGTAAATTCGACTTTCCGTATTCGCGCGGCAGATACTCGTTTGACAAGAACGCGGTATACGGCTTGCTGAAAAGCGATAAAATAAGCGCCGACCTCGTCGGCGAAACCCTCGCGAAAATATACGCCTGCGATTTGAAGGTTGACAGAATAGCGTTAATCGGCGAGGGCGATAAAATTATCGACATTGTTGACGCCAACGCGCCAATCAACGAAAAATACAAAAACGACGTCGAAAAATATATTATTCTGCGGGACGACTATACCAAGCCCGAAACCGCCGGTATAATCGAACTTATCATCACGGGGCAGGATAACGGGATTGTGGCGAAATCGTTCGTTAAGGCTACCGACCCGAACATCGTCATTCCCGACCAAACACCCTATTACAACAGGGCGTTGCCGTCAGTCAGTCGAGAGGAGTTTGATTATCTGCGCGGGGTATGCGGGAAACTTGACGAAATCAAAACCCAGAAAGCATACAGGAATTATTTTGCCAAGGACGTCAACTCCAAACTGTTCGGTTACGGCGGATGTTGCCCGATTTGCGGGGTTGAAACCGGAATAGTCAACAGTTTCACGGTTAAAGAGTTTGAAACGGAATTGCTCGCAGGCGACAGGGAAAGGGTATTCATAGCCACCATGTATATGTGTGCGAACGACTCTTGCGCGGCGGACGGCTGGATTATCGAGGATATAAGCGTGGGCGGCATGAATCCGTTTATGTGGGCGCAGGAGATTTTGAGTGCGGACGTCATCAGCCCTGAATTTTTGTACTGCCGCATACGCCTCTCGACGCAGATTTCCTTCGACGTCCCCGCCAAAGACAAATCCGCCGTTCGCGACGGGATAACCGCCGAACTGAGAACGGTTGATTTCGTGCTGACGCCGCTCATGGCGGCAAAATGGGCGGAAGACAATGCGCCGCTCCCTTCGGAAGAACCCCCCGCCGAGAATGCGGTTGACGCCGCAAGTTGACCCGCTGTCTTACAGAAACGGCACGCGGTGTCGCGTCAGCGTAAATTCATTATATAGTGTTTTTGCAAACAAAATATACAACATTTAGTAAAGGTTCCGAAAACGGAACCTTTTTTTGTGGAAAATGCACAAAAATCAAACCAAAATTTCATTACAAAAAAAATAAAATAACACTTGCTTTTCACGCGAACACTCTGTATAATGATAAGTGGTTAAAAGTGGTAGAATATCCCTAAAAGCGGTATGTTGCGGAAAATGTCCGCTTTTTTGAAGAAAGGCACACCGGTGATATACAAGTCTACAATCGACGTCAAAGGACGCATGAATATTCCCGCCAAACTCCGCGAGGAGTTGGGCGAGAGTTTCCATATAACCGAAACGATAGACGAGTATCCCATTTTGAGCGTTTATTCCGAAGATGAGTGGGAAACGGTCACCGTGAAAATAAAAGCGATGCCGCAGATTAAGGCAAGGCATTTAAGCCGCAAGATTATAGGCAGCGAACAGCCCGTCAAGCCGGACCCGCAAGGGCGGGTTCTGATTGCGCCGTCGTTGCGCGAATACGCGAAATTAGACGGCGATGTCGTATTGGTTGACAGGAAAACCAAAACGGAAATTTGGAGCAAGGCGGTCTACGACAGTTATAAAGAAAATCTTGACGCCAATATGCGGGAGGAACTTTTGCAGACCGCGATGGATTTGGAATTCTGATGCACCGACCCGTACTCTTAACACAGTGTGTCGCCGCGCTTGACATAAAACCGCGCGGAGTCTATATAGACTGCACCGTCGGCGACGGCGGGCACAGCGCGAAAATAGCCGAAAGGCTTGACTTCGCGAATGGCGGCGGGCTGATTTGCGTTGACAGGGACAAAGAAGCGATTGACGCGGCGCGCGCTCGGCTTTCGGAATATCCGGTTGTTTTAATTAACGCGAACTTCGCCGATATGGCGAATTACATCTTGACGGACGCGGATGGGGTTTTGATGGATTTGGGCGTGTCGTCCCGCCAGCTTGACGACGCCGAAAGGGGGTTCTCCTTTCACAAAGACGCTCCGTTGGATATGAGAATGGGCGGTGCCGGGTTAAGCGCGTATGACGTGGTGAACGGTTACACGGAAGAAAAGCTGACAAAAATTTTTTTTGAATACGGCGAGGAAAAATACGCGCGCGGCATAACGCGCGGGATTATCGCGGCAAGGGAAATATCCCCGGTTAAAACGACGGGCGAGCTTGCCGAAATAATAAGGCGCAACGTCCCTGTTTCGGTTCGCGAAGCCAAGAACCCGTGCAGGAAAACGTTCCAGGCAATACGGATTGAAGTCAACGACGAAACAGGCTCCCTGTCAAAAGGTTTGAGCGCCGCCTTCGGGTTGCTTAACGCGGGCGGCAGGTTGGCGGTTATAACCTTTCACTCGTTGGAAGACAGAATGGTAAAGAACGCCTTTCGCGAATATACGTCGGGGTGCGATTGTCCGGGGGATTTCCCGATTTGCGCGTGCGGTAAAACGCCGAAAGCGAAATCCGTTACGAAAAAGCCGATTGTTCCGAGCGAAGACGAGATAGAAGCGAGCCGCCGCGCGAGAAGCGCGAAATTGCGGGTAATCGAGAAAATATAGTCGGTTAAATTGAGAATGTCAAGCAAAATTGTCATATAATGAGGGGTTTGCAGGGGACGCCGCGTGTGTCGGCGGCGTCCCGGGGAGGTTGGTATGTACTTGCACAAAACGAATTTGGCTTATGATTTGGCGACGTTTGACGTCGAGGAAATACAAAGCCGCAAAAAGGAAAGGAGCGTCATAAGACCCGTAAATTTTTCGGCGGCGAGATACGGCAACTGGTTTTTGCTGTTACTGGGGCTTGGGGCGGCGGTCGCGGCGGCGGCGTTGCTTATTTCGAGTAAGGTTACGCTGAACGAAATCGCCGCGGAGAATAACGGCGTGTCCGTTTCGCTTGAAACGGCGATGAAGGAAAACTCGCGGCTTCAAGCGAAACTCGACGGAATGGTTACGCCTTCAAAGGTGGAGGAATACGCGCAAAACGTGCTGGGTCTCCGAAAGGCGCAAAATTCGCAAGTCAGCCGTATAAGCGTCAGCACCGAAAAGATTACCGAAGTCGCTCAAATAAACGACGACGACGTGTTCGTGAAGATAAACAATCGTTTCAACGACTTGTTGGAATTCTTGGGGTTTGAATAGACCTCTTGCGAAACTAAATCGCAATGTCTTTTCGACTGATTTTCCGTCATACTGCGTTAATTTTTCCTCAAATATCGCGGATATTATCGTCAAAATTGCCTTGTCTGACGAAAAATCCACACAAAAATCCACCACAATTTAGTTTCGCAAGA
>JAIRWE010000189.1 GCA_031253365.1 Oscillospiraceae bacterium
CGCCCACCGGCGAAATAACCGCGGCAGTCCCTGTTCCGAACACCTCCGACAGCCTGCCGTTATCAGACGCCCCGAAAACCTCATCTGCGGATATTTTCCGCTCGGTAACTTTCGCGCCCCATTTGCGACAAAGCTCAATCGCCGACATTCTCGTTATTCCGGGTAAAATGGAGCCGCTTAACTCCGGTGTGATAATTTCCCCGTCTATGACGAAAAACACGTTCATCGCGCCGACTTCCTCTATGTATTTCCGCTCTACGCCGTCTAACCAGAGAACCTGTTCATAATTTTGAGCGTGAGCTTCCTGCTGACCGAGCAGGGAGGCGGCATAATTCCCGCCCGTTTTCGTGAACCCCATACCGCCTTTCACGGCGCGGACATAGTTTTCCTCGACATAAATGCTTACGGGGTTGAGACCCGTCGAATAATACGCCCCCGACGGCGACGTTATTATTATGAAGTAATATTTATCGGCGGGGCGCACACCGATAAACGGGTCGGCGGCGAATATAAACGGACGAATGTATAAAGAAGCGCCGTTCGTTTTCGGAACCCACTCGCGGTCAATTTTGATAAGCGCGTTCAGCGCTTGAAGCGAGTCCTCAACGGGAATTTCGGGGATTACCGCGCGGCGTGCCGAAACATTCAGCCTTTTGAAGTTTTCCTCGGGGCGGAAGAGCCGAATTTTCCCGTCGGGGGAGCGGTACGCTTTCAATCCCTCGAAAATTTCCTGCGCGTAATGCAAAACCATCGCGGCGGGCGACAGCGATATATCCCTGAACTGTTCAATCCGCGCCGAATGCCAGCCAATCCCTTTGTCATACTCCATCACAAACATATGGTCGGAAAAAATTTTCCCGAAGCCGAGTTTGGATTCATCCTTCGGCTTTTCTTTTGGCGACGTCGTTTTATTGATTGCAATGTCCATGCGCAAACGCCCTTTCTCAGTGAAATTGCCGTATCAGAATAAATTTGACACGTAACTCGCCTTAACTGCCGTAATCATGCCGTTCTCATCGGAATTTCCGTTCAACGCCTCCTGACCGCCGTATTCCTCCGACGCTTCGTAGAAATATTCGGCTTTTGCCTCGACGGTAACTTCCTCTCCGTCCGTTTTTATCACGCCGGAATATACCACGCGGTTCTTCCAGCGCAGGCTACCCTCGACAAAAAACGCGTATTCCCCCGCCCCGACGGCGTTGCCGGAATCATCGGTTAAATCCCATGTATAAGACAGCCCGCCCGTTTTAGGCGTGGCGCCCGAAACGGCGTCAACCTCCGGCGCGTCCATTGTGTCAATCCCGGATTTTTTGACCCAGTCGGGTATGGAATCCGGTCTGTCCGCGTACCCGCCTTTTGCGGTATACCTGGTTGCGTAAAGCGTTTTGATTAAATTGCCGTCCGCGTCCTCAACCCATACCGCGAATTGGTTGCTCGCCCAGCCCGACTGTTTCACGTAATTAAACTCAATGATAACCCCGCCCGACGTTTCGCGGGGCGGCGACGTTTTCTCGGTGCTTTCCGGCGCGGCGGTTCCCGATGTGCCGTGAACGTTTGAACAGGCGCATAACGCCATTACCGAAATTACCGTAAAAAAAGCAAGTTTTAATTTCATACTCCCATTCCCGCGGGAAGCGTCTGAAGTGTGGCGAAATAATCCTCCGGCGTTTCCGCACGGCGAATCATCTTAACGCTTCCGTCCTCTTTCAGCAACAGTTCCGCGCTGCGCAACTTGCCGTTGTAATTATACCCCATGCTGAACCCGTGCGCCCCCGTGTCATGGATTATAAGCAGGTCGCCCGTGTCAATTTTCGGCAACGCCCTGTCAACCGCGAACTTATCGTTATTCTCGCACAAACCGCCGACAACGTCGTACTTATGACTGTTGGGCGCGTTCTCTTTGCCCGCCACGGTAATATGGTGATAAGCCCCGTAAATCGCGGGACGCATAAGGTTGGCGGCGCAGGCGTCAACGCCTATGTATTCCTTATGAATATGCTTTTCGCGGATTGCGCGGGTGACAAGGCAACCGTTAGGCGCTAAAACAAACCGCCCCAATTCCGTAAACACCGCGGCGTTTCCGAGCCCCGCCGGAACCATTATCTCGTTAAAGCATTTCTCGACGCCCCTGCCGATTGCCTGAATATTGTTGGGCGTGTCGTCGGGATGATAGGCTATTCCCACCCC
Source organism: Oscillospiraceae bacterium (assembly GCA_031253365.1). Classification (GTDB taxonomy): domain Bacteria; phylum Bacillota; class Clostridia; order Oscillospirales; family Ruminococcaceae; genus Ruminiclostridium_E. The sequence goes on from JAIRWE010000189.1 coordinate 2,188, forward strand.
CCCCGAAAGGTTGACGAAACCGATTTCGACGCCGACTTTTTCTTTGATTTCAACGACTGTTTCAAACAAAGTCCGCGCCAATACGGGGTAATAATCGCCTGTCTTGGTATTGCTCGCCAAAAAAGCGTGAATCCCGAACCTCTCGGCGCCTTTGTCCCGCAGGATTTTGTACCCTTCGATAAGCTGCTCTTTGGTGAAGCCGTACTTCGCGTCGGCGGGAGTGTCCATGACATGACCGGATTCGCCCTTGAACTCGCCGCCGGGGTTATAGCGGCAAAAAATCGTCTTCGGGATTCCCGCCAGTTTATCGAGAATCTCAATATGTGTGAAATCGTCAAGATTGATATACGCCCCCAGCTTCACCGCGAGAAGGAAGTCCCTGTCGGGCGTCTCGTTCGAGCTGAACATGATATTGCTCCCCGCAATCCCGATTTTTTCGCACAGCATAAGCTCGGTTAAAGACGAACAGTCCATCCCGCACCCTTCTTGCGCGAGAATTTTCATAATATGGGGGTTGGGAGTCGCTTTAACCGCGAAATATTCACAAAACCCGCCGTTCCAGGCGAAAGCCCTGTTAAGCGCTCTCGCCGTTTCGCGGATTCCCTTTTCGTCGTACAGATGAAACGGCGTGGGAAATTCCGCCGCGATTGCCTCAAGCTGTTCTTTGGTTACGAATGTCGTCTTTGTCATAATTTCTCCCGCCGTTCGCGAAGCCCCTCTGAAAACCCTATGTAATTACGGTAACCGGAAGGCTACCGTAATCAGAAACTGTAAGGTTTTTAAAGACGCACCGTGATGTTAGAGTCGTTACGATTTCGGCTTTTCGGGCTTTTCCGGTTCTTTTGCGGCGGGCGCGACGGGCGCGGCGGGAACCGCCGGCTCGACTTTCTTCTCAACCGGGGCTTTCTTCTCCGCGGCGACTTTCTTCTCCGCCGGGGCTTTCTTGCTCGCGGGCGCTTTCTTTTCCACCTTCTTGGCTTCCAGCTTCTCGAGCATCATAACCACCTCGACCGAACCGTCAAACCCCAACTGCCCTTTTTCAAAGGCTTCCCTGCCTGAAATCCTTTTTGTAAACATTTTCAAGAAAGTATCGCCGTCCGCGTAAAGCTGCGCGTCGTTGTCCTTATAGTCGTAAGGCTCAACGCTTAAAACACCTTCTTTATACGCGATGTAAAACGAACCTTCCCCTTCGCCGCGGATATTGCACTGAACGGCGAAGTCCCTGTCAATTTTAGACGCGTCCGACTTTGACAGAGCTTTTTTGACCCCTTCATAAACTTTTTCGTACGTCATTTTGTTTTCTCCCTTTCCGGTTTTTGGATTTTTATTTTGCGCTTAGATTATATCACACATTATTTTTTTTTTCAAGCGGTTTATAAAAAATTTTTCAATTTGCGAAAAATCAAACTTTTACGGATAAAAACCGCCTATTGACACGAATAACATCGCCGTGCTATAATAGGACGCGGCACGGAAATTAAGGGGGGATTAAGCCCGTATGAAAAAACTGTTCGCTTTCAAAAAACTGTCGTTGAAATTCGCTTTCATAGTCGGAACAACCGTGGTAATTGTCGCCGGGGCCGTCGCGGCTTATATGGAAAGCCGCATTATCACGGAAATAGGCAAGTTTTCAAGGCTGGACTTGCGTTATCAAACGCTCGATTTGGCGGAGGAGTGTAATTACGCTTTCAAAGAGGCGGCTTACGCCGTGGCGGGGCTACGGCGATTCGCGGAGGCGAATTTCGACACGCGGGCATATCAAAACGACGCTTCGGCGTACTTTGACGACGAAATAAAAACACCCATGGAAGGCTTTATCATAAATACCATTACCGAATCCGACTTTATTACGGGCGCGTATTTCGCCGTACACCCGGATTTGGCGGGGTATCCCCTCGTAAACGAGGTTTTTTTCGAGAATACCGCGAGAGGTATTCAAGCGGCCGAACCGCAGACCTACGACGAGTATAAACAAACATCTTCCGCCGATATGGAGTGGTTTTACGGCGCTTATTCCTCGGGCAAGGCGTATTGGTCGTCCATCTACGCCTGGACGGACGGAACCGTCATGGTCAGCTATTCGGAACCGGTGTTGGTGTCCGGCGCGAAAGTCGGCATTGCCGGGGTGGATATATCAATCGGACATATCAACGATTTGGTTAAAGACATCAAACTATACGAAACGGGGTTCGCCCTCATCAGGGACAATTACGGCGAGTTCTTTGAAACGGGCGAGTTTATCAAAAATCTTGACGACAACGGAAAAAAGGCGCTTTCCGAAACCGCGAAAGCCGGCAGCGGCGACACATACGGCATAAAGCTGAACGGCGTTGACTACTTGGACGCGTCCGGAACGCTTTTCAACGACTATGAAATATACGTGTTGGCGCCGAAAAACGAGGTGAACGCCGAAATCTACGCCTCAATCATGCGGTTCGTCATAATCTTCGTCGTCGCGCTGACGATGGTGATATTTATCGCGTACTTCATAGGGAAAAATATCAGTAAGCCGCTCGCGGCGCTTTCCGCGTTTATGCGAAGGGCGGCTTTGACGGGGGACATCAGGCTTCGCCCCGAGGACGCCTCACTCACCGAAAAATACGCCCTCATTGAAGATGAAACGGGGCAAACGACGAGCGATTGCCTCGCCTTCGTGAACCATGTCTCGCATATATCGGAAGAGCTTGAAACGGTCGCGGGGGGAGACCTCACCGTTGACATCGAGTTGATTTCGGATACCGATGTCATGGGGAAATCCCTCAACCACATGGTGGATAAATTAAGCGCCCTGTTCAGCGACGTCCATAACTCCACCGTGCAGGTGGCGAACGGTTCCAAACAGATTGCCGACGGGGCGCAAGCCCTTGCGGCGGGTTCGACGCAGCAGGCAAGCGCGATTGCCGAGCTTTCCGTTTCCACCGCCGAAATATCGACCAAAACGAAGAAAAACGCCGAAATGGCGTCAAGAGCGGCGGAATTCGGCGATTTGATTATGAAAAGCGCGGAAAAAGGCGGTCTTCAAATGAAGGAGATGGTGAAGGCGGTCAACGAAATCAACCAAGCAAGCCAAAGCATAAGCAAAGTTATCAAAGCGATTGACGACATAGCGTTTCAAACAAATATTCTCGCGCTTAACGCCGCGGTTGAAGCGGCAAGGGCGGGCGACGCGGGCAAGGGGTTCGCCGTCGTCGCGGAGGAAGTCCGTAACCTTGCGGCGAAAAGCGCGGAAGCGGCGAAGAATACGGGCGAGCTCATTTCCGACTCGATAGGCAAGGCGGAGCTGGGAGCGCGGATTGCGGGCGAAACGTCCGCCAGTTTCGAGGAAATCGTATCCGGCATAGGCGAAAGCACCACGATTGTCAAGGAAATCGCGCGCTATTCACAGGAACAGTCAAACGGCATATCGCAAATCAACACGGGTATCGAACAGGTAACGCAGGTGGTTCAGCAAAACAGCGCGACGGCTCAACAAAGCGCCGCGGCTTCCCAACAGATGAACGGTCAGTCCGAAATGCTGGAAACGCTCATTTCGCAGTTCAAACTCAAGTCCTCCTCGTAAGTCCTGAAAAAAATTTCTTCTTTAAGAATGTAAACGTCATTGATGTCGTCGCACTTGATAACAAGATAATCCCCGGGGCTGCCGTATAAATAACCGTTCGGAGTCCACTCGGTGAACACCTTCACGCCGCGTTCCAACACGGCGGCGAAGATCGGCGCGTCCGCGTGTGATATGCAGGGGGTCATCAAAGGCAGCAGTTCCCTTACCTCCCCTGTCGCTTCGTTCCTTACCGTAGGCGTGTAAATGTCGTCGTCCACGTCAACCGGCTCGTCACAGACACCGTAGTACGCGTCGAACTTATCCGCCTTTATGGGCTTGACCTCGCCTTGCACGCCTATCATAAGATAAACATCGGGGGACGCCTTGATGTTCAAATCCCCTTCAAGCGTCCGCACGACCATGGGCGTACCCTCCGGAAAAACGTCGGACGAAACCGCAAACCCTTTGGGTACGGGCTTTTTGCGATAACGCTTCATGCTTGTCAGGTCTATGTTATGGTCAAAGGCGTTAATCACGTCAAAACTGTCGAAATATTCGGCGGTCTTTGTTTTCATATACTCGTCGATACTGAGTCCCATTTCGTCTATTCCCTGTTTTTGGAGCCAACCGCCCGCTTTGTCCCTGTGTCCTCCGCCGCTGCCCACGCCCCTTGTGATGTATTCGGCGTATTCCGAAGCCATGACCTCCCTCAGGCAACTGCGAACGGACAGCCTCGCCCCGCTTTCACGAATGGTATAAACCGCGCAGACGTCAACCGTATCAACCTGAAGCGCGATGTCACTGATAAAACCGAGAATGTTAGGGTCGCAGTATTCGGATTTGAAGAGGGCGTATCGTTTGTCGAAATTGTTATAGTTACGCAACAAAGCCACCCCCGCGATTTCAAGTTCGTCAATGGTGAGGTTGCACAGACGCAGACGCCTGACAATTCCCCTGTCGCAGTATACTTGAAGGCTGTCCCGCATATCCTTGTCAAGCGGGTGGCTTATTTCCGAAAAATCGTTCGTATCGGTCAAAAGCCCGTAATACAAAGAGGCGGGAATGTCCTTATCCGCGGCAAAGTCAAAACCTTCGCGCTTCAGCAAATCCCACACCAAGGTGGCGCAGCTCCCGAGATTGGATTGGATGACGCCCAAATCAAACTCTTCGTCTTTAACGACTCTGAGATGGTGGTCGATTATCGCCACGTCGCCCGCCTTAATTTTGGTGATGTTTCCCTCTCCGTATTGGCAATCAACGCAGACAAGCAAATCGGGCGGCGGGAATTTTTCGGGGTTTTTGACGTGTTCAACGGGAATATTCAGCCACTCAACCATATTTTGGATATTGCGTTTTTTTATTTTTTCAAAGCCCGAATATATGATTTTCGGGGATTTTCCCCGCCTTTTCAGATAAGCGTATATCCCGAAAGCCGAGGAAATCGCGTCCGCGTCCGGGTTGTCGTGGCACTGTATAGCTATATCCCCGTATTTCAAAAACTCTGACAGCTTGAACATATCATCTTTCTCCTTAGCGGGCGACTTTTGCGGGTTCTCTGACCTTCAAACCAGTATAGCACGGCGAACCGGGTTTGTCAAATCCGCTCCGCCGTGCGACACCGAAAGCCCCTTTGACTTTTTTTCGCCGCCGTGATATAATGACATGGCGGGTAATGCTTGTTCGAACGGGGAGGATACCGATGAACGAAACCTTAATGCGTATTAACGTCTGCGGGATTGTCCCCGTGATTAAACTTAACGACGCCGGGAACGCCGTTCCCCTTGCCGACGCGCTTTTCGCCGGCGGAATAGATGTTATGGAAATAACCTTCCGCACCCCCGCCGCGCGCGACGCCATTGAACGGGTTTCCCGTTCGCGCCCCGAAATGCTCGTCGGCGCGGGAACGGTTTTGAACGAAGAAACGCTTAACGCCGCGAAGGATGCCGGCGCGAAATTTATCGTCAGCCCCGGTCTTAACCCCGCGACTGTTCGCGTAGCCCAAAACGCTGGGCTGCCAATTATACCCGGCGTACTCACCCCCACCGAAATTGAGCTGGGGCTGTCGCTCGGAATAGAGGTTTTCAAATTCTTCCCCGCCGAAAACTTTGGGGGAATAAGCGCTGTTCACGCTATTGCCGCGCCATACGGGAACATAAAGTTTGTTCCCACGGGAGGGATAAACGCGGATAACGCATCCGACTATTTTAAGTCAGACAAGGTATTCGCGGTGGGCGGAAGCTGGATGGTTACCGAAGAGCTGACGGATTCCGGCGATTGGGCGGAAATTACCCGCCTTACCCGGGAAGCGACGACGTTGTTGAAAATAATTCGTCACGGTCGTTAAAGCCTGTTCGCCAATAGACCTCTTGCGAAGCTAAATTGTGGTGGATTTTTGTGTGGATTTTTCGTCAGACAAGGCAATTTTGACGATAATATCCGCGATATTTGAGGAAAAATTAACGCAGTATGACGGAAAATCAGCCGAAAAGACAT
>JAIRWE010000097.1 GCA_031253365.1 Oscillospiraceae bacterium
CAGGTACGCGTTCCACTCATCGTGCTTTTTTTCGTCAAGCAGTTCCAGCAGCTGTTCCAAAACCGCCCGCGCGTCGCCGACGACGGGGATTGAAGCGTGAAGGTTTTTCCCTATCTCGGCGGGGTCGACGTCGATGTGGACGATTTTCAAATTCTCCGCGCTTTTAAGCGCGAGAACGGCGCGGTCGTTCACCCTCGCCCCCAGTAAAATAAGCAAATCGCAGTTGTTCAGCGCGTCGTTCGCGATTTTTTTCCCGTGCATACCTATCATTCCCCGGTAAAGCGGGTGGTCGCCGGGAATGGTGCTTATCCCCATCATGGTGTTTATCACGGGAATATCGGCGCGTTCGGCGAACTCCCTCATTAAAACGTGCGCCGCCCTTCCGAAAAGACCGCCGCCCGCGCAAATCAGCGGCCTTTTTGAATCGCGGACAGCCTGTATCACGCGCTTAATCTGCGGTTTGTTCCCGGCAAAACTCGGCTTATATCCGCGAATTTCCGTGTTTTCGGGGTATTTGAAGTTGATTTCCGCAAGCTGCACGTCAACGGGGATGTCTATAAGCACGGGACCGGGTCTGCCCGTGGAGGCGATATAGAACGCCTTCTTCACCGTTTCGGGAAGCTCGGCGGCGTTTTTCAGCAAATACGAGTGCTTCACGAAGGGTTCCGCCGCGCCGGTTATATCCGCCTCCTGAAAAACGTCCCTGCCGATTTGTTCGGTGCTGACCTGCCCCGTGATTACTATAACGGGGATGCTGTCCATGTAAGCGGTCGCGATTGCCGTAATCAGGTTGGTCGCGCCGGGACCCGACGTGGCGGCGCAAACGGCGGGTCTGCCCGTTATGCGGGCGTAACCGCTCGCGGCGTGACCGCCGTTGGCTTCGTGACGGACGAGTATATGCTCTATGCCCGATTTCGCCAGCTCGTCATAGAACGGGCAGATAGCCGCCCCCGGATAGCCGAACACGGTTTTTACATTCTCTTTTTCAAGGCATTTGACTAACGCTTTCGCCGCCCTCATACGTTCAGACACCGCTTTACCCCGTCCTTGTGGATTTTAGATAATTATAGCCCCGTTGAAATAAATTGTCAAGGAGATATTGACAATTAAGCCGAAATATGTTAAACTGCGACAAAAGGGAGCTGTTGATTACGGCTGAGAGGAAACGGAGCGACGTTTCGACCTGTGACCTGACGCGGATAATGCCGCCGTAGGGAAATAGTTTAGGCGGTTTCGCCGCCTCTCCGACAAGGCTCCCTCATGGTGAAAGGGGGCTTTTTTGTTGTGAAAAGCGAAAAAAACAAATCTTTAAGGCTTACCGAATCGGCGGTAATGGTTTCCCTCGCCTTCGCGCTGAGTATGCTTCAGATAATACCGATGCCGTTCGGGGGATCCGTAACCGCGATGAGTATGCTTCCCGTAGCCGTCGCGGCTTACCGTTACGGAACGCCGTGGGGCTTGCTGACGGGCTTCGCGTTCAGCCTTTTGCAGCTTATTATGGGAATGAAAAACCTTACCTACGCGACAAGCGCCGCTGCGGCAATAGCGATTATCCTGCTTGATTACGTGATGGCGTACACGGTTATCGGGCTTTCCGGCGTGTTCAAAGGAAAAATCAAAGACCGAGGGAACGCCCTCGCGACGGGCGTTTTCACCGCTTGTCTGCTGAGGTATATTTGCCATGTAATCTCGGGCTGCACCGTCTGGGCGGGGGTGTCCATCCCCACTTCGGGGGGGTTGATTTTTTCGCTCGCCTACAACAGCGCGTACATGATTCCGGAAACGCTTATTACGACGGTCGGCGCGTATTTCGCGGGGAAGGCTTTCACGCTGACGGAAGAACAGATAAAACGGGTTCCCATGGAAAGGGGCGCGTTAATCAATCTTTACACCGCCATACCCGCTTCCGTCGGGACGGTCTTTGCCTTTGTGATGATTTTCGCCATGATACAAACGGAAGACGGCTTTGACATAACCGCCGCCGCTTCCGCCGGCGTCGTCGAATGGGTTCCCGTAATAACGGTCTTCGCGGTCGGGATTTTGGCGGCGGCGGTCATACGGTTCGCCTTGAAAAGGAAAACGCCGAACCAACCTTGACAAAACCGCCGCGCGGTGGTATAATAAGCGCGAGCAAAGTCAATGTTGATATTGGATTGGCTAAGGAGTTAAGCTGTCAAGGCTATCGTTGGAGCGGACATACACGAAATATTTAGTCGTAAAGCCATAAATTCAGATAAACCGCCTGAAACGAAGGCGGTTTTTTCATAAACGCTTAAAAATGCGAAAAAACCGTTGAATTTATTCATAAAATATGCTATCATATTAAAAATCAATAAATTCGGAGGTAAGCCATGGAAACCCGCATGAGCGAAATCGTTTCAAGGAAAAACGAACACATCAAAATCGGGATGATTCCGGGGCATTTCGCGACCAACCATTCCCACGTTAACTGCTATGTGGACATGGACAGCGTAAAATGCCGCTTTAAAATAGCCAAGGAAGCCGCCAGGGTTATTTCGTCGGAATACGTAAGCACCCCCGTCGACACGATTATATGCCTTGAAGGAACAAGGGTTCTGGGGGCGTTAATCGCGGAACAGCTTTCGGAAAATTACAGCCATTCGGTCAACGACGGGCGCGATATATGCGTCATAACGCCCGAGCTTGATTCAAACAGGCAGATGATTTTCCGCGACAACACGCAGAAAATGGTTTGGAACAAGCAGGTTCTTCTCCTCATATCCTCCGCTTCCACCGGCAGAACGATTGAAAGAAGCATCGAGTGCCTTAAATATTACAGCGGAAAATTAGCGGCGGTAACGGCGATTTTCAGCGCGATTGACGAAGCGGGCGGCGGTATCGCGGTTCACTCGCTGTTCACGGCGGAGGATTTGCCGGGATATTTTACGCTCCCTTCGGCGGAATGTCCCATGTGCAGGGAAAAGCAAAAGGTTGACGCGATTATCAACGAACACGGGTATTCAAAAATTTGATGGACATATTTGACACGCTCAAACGGCTTGCCGGCGCGAACGGCGCGGCGGGCGACGAAAATTCGGCGGCGAGGGCGGCCGCGGATTATCTGAAAGAATACGACCGCGACGCGAAAATCGACGGCTTCGGTTCGGTCACGGGTTTTATCGGCAACCGCAACAGCGGCAGACCCGTAATTTTGCTCGACGCGCACATTGACGAGGTCGGGCTTGTCGTCACGCATATCGACGAAAAGGGCTTCATAAAAGCGGAACCCTGCGGCGGCGTCGACCGCCGCGCGCTCTCCGCGAGAACCGTTTCCGTCCGCGGGAAGGAAACGGTTAAAGGTGTCGTATGTTCCCTGCCGCCCCATGTCGCCAAAGAGGGAACAAAAGCCTTAAAAGCCGATGAAATCTGGATTGATACGGGTTACGGCAAAGAAGAGCTCGAAAAGTTGGTCGCACCCGGCTGCACCGTTACCGTCGACGGCGAACCGGCGCGTCTGCCGGGCGGGAAACTTTGCGGCAAGGCTTTGGACGACCGCGCGGGGGTCGTCGCCGTTCTGTATGCCCTGTCTTTGCTTAAAAACAGCGGCACGTCCCTTAACGTCGCCGTGGCGTTTTCGGCGCAGGAGGAATTGGGGCTGAGGGGGGCGAAGGTTTCGGCGCACAACGTGAACGCGGATTACGCGATTGCCGTGGACGTGAGTTACGCGCATTCGCCGGGCTGCAAAAAGCACAAATGCGGGAAGTCCGGCGGTGGACCCATGCTCGGTTTGGCGCCTTCGCTTGACCGCGAAATGTTTGAACGCCTGAAAAAAACCGCCGACGAGTGGGAAATCCCTTACCAACTCGAAATAATGAACCGCGACACCGGCGGAACGAACGCCGACGAAATCAGCCTTGCCAAGGGCGGGGTGAAAACCGCGCTGGTATCCATACCCTTGCGGTATATGCACACGCCGGTTGAAACGCTCGCGCTTTCCGACGTTGAGGCGACGGGACAGTTAATAGCGGCTTACATAGAAGGATTTACGGGAGCTTAATTTACGGGGGTTGCCTGACCGATGTTTGAACTGTTAAAAAAATTATGCGCCTTGAACGGCGCGAGCGGGGACGAAAGCGCTGTCGCCGATTTCATAACGGGCGAAATAGGCGCCGGAAACACAGTCGTCCAAAAAGACAATATGGGCAACGTCCTTGTGTTCAAGAAGGGCGGGCAGACCCCGAACAAGAAGATTATGTTCGCCGCGCACATGGACGAGGTGGGGTTCATCGTTACGGATATTACGGAGGAAGGGTTTTTGCGGTTCTCCCCCGTCGGGGGGATTTCGCCGTCGGCGGTGTTCGGGCGGAGCGTAATTTTCAAAAACGGCGCGAGAGGCGTAATCGGCGGCGTACCCGTTCATTTGCTCAACGAGGACGAAAAGGGCAAACAGCCGGACGTCGAGGATTTATTGATTGACATAGGCGCGTCGGACAAAACCGAAGCCGAGAAACACGTTCGACGGGGCGATTGTTGCTGTTTCTGCGGGGAATTTTCGCGGCTGGGCGGCGGCAGAATCAGCGCGAAAGCGATTGACGACCGTTTGGGGTGCGCGATTATGTTGGATATGCTGCGAACGGATTTGGAATACGACTGCTCGTTCGCCTTTACGGTTCAGGAAGAAATCGGGTGCAGGGGCGCCGCCGCCGCCGCTTTCAACCTCGAACCCGATATATGCGTCATTCTGGAAGCGACGACGGCCTGCGATATACCCGGCGTTTCGGAAAGCGACAGGGTGTGCGGGTTGGGAATGGGAACCGCCGTGTCGTATATGGACAAATCCGCGGTTTATGACAAGGAATTATACAATATGGCGTTTGAAGTCGCCCGGAAAAACAACCTGAAATGCCAAACCAAAACAAAAATTACGGGCGGCAACGACGGCGGCGCCATCCATAAGGCGCTGGGCGGCATAAGAACAATCGCTTTATCCTGTCCCTGCCGTTATCTGCACACGCCGTCGTGCGTGATTGACGGGGGGGATTTGACGGAGATGAGGATTTTGGCGGGAAAACTGCTGAACAAATTCGCGTTGCTTTAAGGGGGCTTACGTTTATGACTGTATACGCGGCGGACACGAAACGCTACGAAAAAACGCCTTACTCGCGGTGCGGCAAAAGCGGGCTGAAACTCCCCGCCGTTTCAATCGGCTTGTGGCATAATTTCGGGTTTCTCGACGACTTCGCCAACATGGAAAATATGTGCCGAACCGCGTTTGATTTAGGCATAACCCACTTTGATTTGGCGAACAACTACGGGCATCCTTACAACGGTTCCGCCGAGGAAAACTTCGGGAAAATACTCGACAGGGGACTTAGGCGTTACCGCGACGAAATATGTATTTCCACAAAGGCGGGTTACGGAATGTGGGACGGGCCTTACGGCGACATGGGTTCGCGGAAGTATCTCGTTTCCTCGCTTGACCAAAGCCTGAAACGTATGAAAATCGACTACGCGGATATATTCTATCACCATCGCCCCGACGCCGACACCCCACTTGAGGAAACCGCCCTCGCCCTTGACCAAATCGTTCGGAGCGGGAAGGCGCTGTACGTCGGCGTGTCGAATTACAACAGCGAACAGACAAAAGCCGTACTGAAACTTTTTCGGGAATTAAAAACGCCGTTTATCGTCAATCAACCGTCTTATTCCATGCTGAACAGATGGATTGAAAAGGACGGGTTAGACAAATTGGCGGTCGAAGAGGGGTTTGGGCTGGCGGTGTTCTCGCCGCTTTACCAAGGCTTCCTCACAAGCAGATACTTGAAGGGTATCCCCGCCGATTCGCGTTTGGGCAAAGGCAGAACGTGGATTAAGGACGAGCTTGACGACGCGATGGTGAAACGGCTGAACAAACTTAACGAAATCGCGGTTTCGCGGGGGCAAACCCTTTCGCAAACGGCGCTTTCGTGGGTTTTGCGCAACAGCGCCGTGACGACCGTTATCGCCGGGGCGAGCAGCCCGGGGCAGATTATCGAAAACGTAAAAGCGGCGCACCGAACGGATTTTTCAAAAGAGGAAATCGATGCGATTGAAGCGGCGTTATGAGAACCTTCCCGAAAAGCCCTGCGTAATCGTCGGGGCGGGCGATTTTGACGGATTTTGCGAGGGGTATACCGCCGGGTTTGTAATCGCCGCCGACGGCGGCTGTAATCGTTTGGCGGACTTCGGGCTTCGGCCGGATTTAATTGTCGGGGACTTCGATTCTTTAAGCGACGCGCCGAGCGGGGTTGAAACCGTGCGCTTCCCGAAAGACAAATGCGAAACGGATACGGATTTAGCCGCGAAGGAAGCGATAAAACGGGCGTACAACCGATTTTATATTTACGGCGCGCTCGGCGGAAGGACGGACCACGTTTTCGGGAACGCCGCCGTTTTGATAAACCTTTCGCGAAACGGTTACGCGGCTTACATAATCGGCAAAAACGAAGTCATAACCGCCGTTACCGACGGGGCGGTCGCTTTCGGCGCCGACAAACGCGGAACGGTTTCGGTCTTTCCCGCCGGGGAAAAGGCGCGCGGCGTGAGCTTAAAGGGCTTGAAGTACGAGCTGGACGGCGCGACGCTGAAATACGGCGAAACCCTCGGGGTGAGCAACGAGTTCATCGGGGAAAAAAGCGTTATCGAAGTCAAAAAAGGAACGCTGATAATCGTGTTTCGGCAAGGCGAGACCTAACGCGGGAAAAAGGCTTGCCTGTTAAACCGCACCGACGAGCGCGGCGTAAGTGCGTCACTCAAACAATTCGGCGTGAGTGCCGGTACGAACCAATGTAAGAACTCTGTCCTTGATTTTGTATATCAAGAGCCAATCGCTCATTCCTGCGATATGGCATTCTCTGAAGCCGTTGTAACTTCCCGCCAGACTGTGGTCTCTGTAATTCGGCGGCAATGGCTTTTCTTTGTACAAGTCCGTGATTAAACCGTCCAACAGAGAAATATCTCTGTTTTGTTTTATCATCAACTTATAATCACGTTTGAACTGAGTGCTTCGCTCTAAATCGTCAAGCATACCGCTACTCCTTGAGCTCCGCTAAAAATTTATTCAAATCTTTTTCGCGACGCAAGCCTGTTCCCGCCTCTGTTTCCTCAATGGCTGATACGGTGGTTGCGTTTAATGCGCGGGGCTTTGGAGCCGAAATTTTTACATCTTCTTCCATGCTGACATTCAAGACAGTCTGTGCCACAAAAAATCACTCCTTCCGCAGATATAACCGACATTTTCCCGCGTCAAGTCGCCGGGCGGTCGAAGAACACGTTCTTCCCCGTCGCGGCAAGCCCTATCCCGAAGCATATTTTCACGTCGTCGGGGAACAGTTTCAGTTTCATCGCCGCCACGCCCGCCGAAAACAGAACGCGGTTGTCCATGCGGTTATCCATCGCCACCGAAGCCGCCGAACCCACGGCTATACCGAGGTCGTTTACCGACAACGCGCAGGATATGTTGCCCTTGCCCGCCGTCGAACAGTCCGCGACGCCGCACAAACCGCAGTTAAGCCCGCGCGCCTTGACTTCCGTGCCGATTAAAATCACGCAATGGCAAGCGTCTATATTCCCCGCGTCGCGGGAGAAGAAAGGTCGCCCGCTTTCCGCGCCCGTTTCTCTCATGGCGGCGGTCAGCCTGTCTTTGTCCCCACCGTCGAGGACGACGGTTCGTATTAAGTCAACCCCGCAGGCTTTGGGCGCGGTTCTCGCCGCCGCCGACATAAGTTCGGCGCAATGCAGCGCGGCGTTTTTTTCCGTTGTTTCGCTTTTGTAAATCATAATGTGTCGTCCTTTCTGCGTTCAGTCAGCCGCCCGCAATACGATTTCCTCTCCCGGCTCGACTATAACCTTATTCGGCGCGTCCCATTCGTCGGCTTTCTTCCGGCTGAACAGTTCGCCTGGCTTCAAGTGGATTATAATGTTGTGCTTGGCCCCCACAAGCCTCGCGCACTCCGCGGCTTCTTTCAGCCCCATGTTGAATATCCCGTCGCCGGGGAACAACGCGTAATCCGGTTCAAGGGCGGCGAACGTCTTCATCTGCTCCGTTTTGGAGGTGTCGCCCGCCGCGTAAACCTTCACGCCGTCAATCGTGACGATATACCCCACGCAATGTTTGGGGCTGTGATTCGCGTTTTTCGCTTCCACCGCCCGAACGGAAACGCCGCCGATTTCAAAACTGTTGTGCTTGCCCCCCGCAAGCGCCTTTTCGTTGTCGATGATTTTACACTTCGGCTTTTTGGCGCACAAAGCGGTTTTGTTATGGTCCCCGTGTCCGTGCGTAACGAGTATCAAATCGGCGGGAACGTCGTAACCCTGTCCCGCATACGGGTCGAAATAAATCACAAAACCGTCGTCGGCAGTCAGCCGAAAACTCCCGTGTCCCTGATAAAGCAACTTAGGCATAATCAACCTCCGTTTTTCCCCGAAACCGTCCGAAAAGGTTTTCGGCTGTCGCGTCCTAAGTGTAACATATTTTCGGGGGAAAATCAAGCCTGTCAATAGACCTCTTGCGTTTCCAGTTTAACCGGCACGTCGCTGTTATTTTCCTGAGCGAATGTCATCACGTCAAAATTGCTGCCCCAAGCCCATATACTTCCGTCGGACTTCAAGCCGTTTGCGCGCGAGCCGCCCGCCGTGACGCCGGCCCAGTCGGTATCTGTCCCCACCTGCGCGGGCGTGTTCCTGTCTTCTTTGGTTCCGTCGCCGAGGTTTCCGTGATAGTTATATCCCCATGACCAAAGGGAACCGTCTTTTTTAAGGGCGTAGGCGGAGTGGCCGGAAGCCAGCGCGCTTGACCAGTCGGCGTCAGAGCCGACTTGCATGGGAACCTTCGGGTCGTAGGTCACGTCGTCTCCGAGACCGAGGCAGCCGTAGCCGTTGCTTCCCCACGCCCAAAGCGTGCCGTCGGTTTTAAGCGCGAGCACCCATTGCTCGGCCGCCGAAACGCTCGCCCAGTCGTTATCCGTGCCGACCTGCGCGGGCGATGAAAACCTCCACGGTTCCGTCGTGCCGAAGCCAAGCTGACCGCGCCCGTTAAGCCCCCACGCCCAAAGCGTTCCGTCCGTCTTTATCGCGTAGGATGAACCATGACCCGCCGCCGCGCATACCCAGTCCGAATCCGCGCCAATCCGCGCAACACTTACGGGTTCCCCCGTATCGGTCACGGTTCCGACGCCGATTTGCCCGTCTGAATTCATTCCCCAGCCCCACAGGGAACCGTCATTTTTTATGGCTAATACGTGGTACCGCGCCGGGAATACGCTTTTCCAGTCGTTATCCGAGCCAATCCGGATAAGCGTGTCGCTGTCTTTCGTCGTTCCGTCGCCAAGCTGACACTGCCTTCCCCACGCCCAAAGGCTTCCGTCGGACTTGTGCGCCACAAGGTAATCGAACCCTTCGTAAACACCGACCCAATCGGTATCGGTTCCGAGCTGCGCGGCGGGGTTATTTTCGTAGATTTTCCATGTCCACAGGCTGCCGTCGGTCTTGATGGCCGCCGTGAAATGCTCCCCGACCGCAATGGCGGCATAAGTGTCAATTTGCCGCGAATCGGGCGGGGTTTCGCCGTCGCTGTCGCCGCCTTCTTGCGTTGACGCCGGGGCTTGCGTTTGCGCGGGCGTCGAATTGGTCGACGGAGCCGTTGTGTTACCGCCGCTTGATGTGCCGCCGGCGCCGCAAGCGGCGAGGACAAGCGTCGTCACAAGCGCAAGTACAAGCGTTAAAATTTTTGCTGTTCTCATTTTGGTTTCCTCCGTTATTGTTGTAAAATCTTCCCCGCCAAATAAAACGAGCCGCACACGAGAACGACGCCGTCGCTCCCCGCCAGTTCGCGCGCCGACAAAACGGCGCGTTTTTCGTCCTTTACCGCGTATATTTCCTTCGCGCCGTATTTTCGGCAAATCGCCGCCAATTCCCCGCGCCGCGCCGCAAGCGGCGAAAATCCGTCCGTCAGGACAATCGCGTCGGCGAAGGCGACCAATTCCTTCAACCCGCCTTCGTAATCCTTAGAACTCAGCATCCCCGCAACGACGACCTTCTTCCCCGGCAAACCCTCGACGGTCGTCCGCGCGGCGCGCAGACCGTCGGGGTTGTGCGCGCCGTCCGATATAAGCAGCGGATTTTCCGACAACACCTGCAACCGCGCCGCCAACCGCGCGTTTGAAATCCCCGCCGCGTCCGCGTCCAAAACGCCGAGCGCTTCAATGGCGGTCAAAGCGTTGCGGATTTGATGTTCCCCGCCCATATTAACGCGAAAACTCCGCCCCTTATAGACGAAGCCGCTTCCGAACACCGAACTTTCGGTTACGCCGAGCGCGGACAAATCCGGAACAATCAGCGCGGCGCCCCGCGTTGCGGCGGTTTCCTCAATAACGCGCATAACCCCCGCGCTTTGCGACGGCGACACAACACAGGGGACGTTTTTCTTGATAATCCCCGTCTTATGCCGCGCGATTTTTTCCGCGCTGTCGCCCAAAATATCGGTGTGGTCAAGTGAAACGCGCGTTATAACGCCGACTTCCGGGGTGATTATGTTGGTGCAGTCCATAAGACCGCCTATACCCGTTTCGATAACGGCGTAAGCCACCCTCTCCTCGCTGAAATATACCAACGCCGCCGCCGCCAGAATTTCAAACTGCGAAAACCCCGTATGCCCGCTTTTTTCCGCCGTTTCCGCCGCCGCCGCCGCCTTTGCGCAAAGCCGCTCCAATTCGGCTTTCGGAATGTTCGCGCCGTCCACGCTGATTCTCTCGGTTATATCGACGACATAAGGCGAGGCGAACAGCCCGGTTTTTTCGCCCGCCGCCGAAAGCGCGCAGGCGATAAAGCCGCAGACGCTGCCCTTTCCGTTGGTTCCCGCCACGTGAACATATTTGACGCGCCCGTCCGGAACGCCTAACAAGGCGGCAAGAACCCCGAAGCGTTCCGGCGCCTTTTCTTTTCCGCCGGCTTTGCCGTATCTGCTCAAAAGTCTTTGCAATTTATCCATGCCGCTCGGAACTCCCCATTCGCTTTCGCGGGTAAGCTCGCGGCGTCCGCGCCGTTTTTTCCATAATCACAAGGCTTCTCCTGTCCCCGCTCGAAAGCGCGTACTTCTTTACTTCGACTATTTGCGCGCCCAATACCCGAGCCGTGTCCCGCGCCAAGTCCGCTTCGTCGTTCGCGCCCTTCATGGCGATGAAAACGCCGCCGACCTTCACGAACGGCAGGCAGTATTCGCATAACACGGGCAAACTCGCGACCGCGCGCGCCGTCACAAACCCGAACGCCTCGCGCAAGTCGGGTTCATAAGCGAGCCGTTCGCTTCTGCCCGTAATAACGGCGCAGTCCAGCCCGATTTCACGCAGCGCCGCTTTAAGGTAATCCGTCCGCTTTTTCGCGCTGTCAACCAACGTCATGCGTAAGTCGGGGCGAAACATCTTCATGGGAATACCGGGGAACCCCGCGCCGCTGCCCACGTCAAGGGTTAATGTTCCACGTGGAACTATATATAGTGTCAGCGGCAAAATTGAATCAATATAATGTTTTTCAAAAACGTCGGCGGGTTCGGTAATACGGGTGAGATTGACGTT
>JAIRWE010000152.1 GCA_031253365.1 Oscillospiraceae bacterium
TCATTACGGACGAAAAGGGGGAACCCTTGACGGCGGGCGACGAAGACAGAAGGTACTTTGAAGGTCCGTGGATGCACAAATATAACGGCGAATATTATTTTTCCTACTCGACGGGGACCACGCACTACCTCGTTTACGCCACCGGGAAAAGCCCCTTCGGACCCTTCGCGTACAGAGGCAGGATTCTGGAACCGGTCATAGGGTGGACCACGCACCACTCAATCGTGGAATTTGAAGGGAAGTGGTACCTGTTCTACCATGACAGCTCGCTGTCCGGCGGGATAAACCACAAGCGCTGCGTGAAATACACCGAGCTGAAATACACTGCCGACGGCGGAATAGAAACCCTGTCGGTCTGACGGCGCGAACGAACGGCGGCTTTTACCGATAACCGGTAAAAGCCGCTTTTTTTTATTATTATTAGATTGCCTGTCACATCATGTTCGCCGACCTATCCTGCCCGCCCTGCCTTTTCTTGTACAGAATAACCTCGTCTATGCGAATCCGCATATTGGGGTTAAGCTCCACGAAAGAGGCGCCGTATGAAACCTGACCGTCGCGGTGATGCTCGGTTCTGCGTATCTTGATTTTGGAGCGTATCTTAACCTGGGTGGGGAATTCGTCCACCACAAGCTCAAAGTTCAAGACGTCGCCGACTTTGTAGGTTGAATCTTTCTCCAAACAGAACTTTATCCCCCCGGCGGAAAAGTCATAGACTTTAACGTCGGTCCAGTTCCGGCCGTCGGTGCTTATCTTAGAGCCTATAAAGGACTCTTCGTCGCAATTATCGCGTATATAAGCGCGCTTTTCGTTCTCACCCGTCATGAAGACCCCCCCTTTTTGTAGAATTTTAACACATAACGAAAAGAATGTCAATACGATTTTGTAAATTATCTAAAATATTCCCCGCGCGCGTTCAAAAGCTCCAAAAGCGCCGTAACGGACAGATTTTCCGGCACGCCCAAACGCCGAAGCAGTTCCCTGCGCCTTTCGGACGCGCCCGGCACGCCGATGAACCCGCCGTCGTAAAGCTCCCCGCGCGTAACCGCGCGAACGCCCCGCGCAGGGGCGGGGCTTGCCCCGCCCGCCGACGAACCCGCGCGAACGCCCCGCGCGAACGAAAAGGCTTCCCGCAGGACGCCGGCGGGCGCGTCCTGAACTTCAAGCAGCGCGGGGACGTAAGCGTGGCTGACCTTCCCGCCCTCCAAACGCCGCGCGAGAAAGTTCCTTATCTGCCGCCCCGCGTCGTCGCCGTCCGTGAGGATAATCACCCCCGACGCATCGGCGTAAGCGCGAAGCAGCGCCAGCCTTTCCCCGTCGCTGAAAATACGAAAGCCGTTCACGGGGATTATCACGCCGTCGATAACGCCTTCGAGCTTGATTTTGTCGTATTTCCCCTCGACCGCCACCGCCTGTCCGATTACAATTCTGTCCGTCATCGCTCAACCCCGAAAACCGCGCTATAACAGCAACTGCGCGATTGTCCTTTCCATAACCACCCTGTCGTCGACGGGCGAGGACTTCAACCCGTAATCCGCGTCGGCGAGGACTTTAACGCATCTTCTGAGCTTTTCCGCGCTTATGCCGCCGACCGCGCCGATTGCCTTCCCGACCGCCCACGCGCGGTTTTTCGGGTAATTGAAGTCGGCGACGAGCGTTTCCGCCCTTCTTCGGGAATCCGCCCCGAGCTTGGCGCGGTAAAGGTCAATGAACGTCGTCGAAAGCGCGGACATAATCATCACGGGCGGATTGCCCAGCGCGATTAACTCGTCCAAGAGCCGTAGCGCGCCCGCGCCGTTCCTCCCCGTGATTTGCGCCGCCAGCGCGAACACCGCGGCGTCAAGCCGTTTCACGGAAAGTTTCTCTATGGCGTCCGCCGTGATTTCCCCGCCGTAGCCCGCGTAAGCGCACAGCTTGTCCGTTTCCCTCGATATGAGCGTTAAGTCGCAAAGGGTGAGCCGCGACAGGTGAACGGCGTTAGCGCGGGAGATGAAGCAGCCCGCGCGCCCCGCGCGGCGAACGATAAGCTCGGCGGTTTTGGCTTCCGAAAGATGCCCGAACTCGCAAACCGCGCCGTATTTCCCCGCGCAGTCGATAACCTTCTTCGTCTTCGCCTTTTTGACGTCAACGGAAACGCCCGTCGCGTTTATGATAAGGCAGACGGTTTCGGGTATGTCGGAAAGTATTTCAATAAAGCGGGAAAGCCCGTCGTTATCGAACTTTTCGGGTTCAAGGTCGTTGATAATCACCACCCGCTTCTCCGCGAAGACGGGCAGGGTCTCCGTCGCCTCCACCAACCGCGAAAGCTCCGGGTTCCCCGCGAACTTGATGAGGTTGAAGTCGCGTTCCTCCTCGCCGAGGCACTTGTTCAAAATCCTGTCCGAATAGGTTTCGACAAGGAAAACCTCTTTGCCGTACAGGTAATACAGCTTTTGGGGCGCGTCCGATTTCAGCCGCTTTGAAAGCTCGCTTTCGGTTAAGAACACAGTCAACCTCCGACAATAAACTTCGCGTTCCCGTAATACGCGTTTATCTCGCCCGCGTCAAGCGCGTCCATTCCGCGATTGACATAGACGGTAGTTTCCGAATTCATCTCGCGGCGGTTCTTCACCCGCCCGTAAGCCACGACCAAATCCGCGCGGGCGGCGCGGGGGTTTTTGGCGGGGGACAGCGCGACCGTGTAATCCCCGACGGTGAGCGTCGCCTCGCCCTCCCGCGTTTCAAGCGTGAAGTCCCCGCTTATGTCGTACAGCGCGCCGGGCGAACCGGGCGGAACGTATTTCACGCAGGGCAGCCCCTCATATAAAGTCGCGGCGTTGTTCGCCGAACCGAGCAGGCACAGCAACGTAATGTCCCCGCCGAGCGCGTTAATCTCGGCGTAAGCCTTCGGGCTGTCCGCGGTCGCCACAACCGCCAGCGTGTTCCCCCTGCGCGCGACGAGCCAGCCCGCCGTCCCGTCGGAACGGACTTCGACATACGTCCTGCCCGCGGCGAACGCGTTGTACGAACAAATCATAACCGCCAGCGCGCAAACGCTCAAAACGGCGGACTTCGCGGTTTTCGCGGCGTCTTTGTAAACGAGCCGCACGGCGCCGACGGCGAGCGCGGCGAATATAACCCAAAAAGGCACGAAGGCGTAATCCAAGTTCACCCACGCGGGTTTGAACCCGCCGAAGAACTCGATAATCCGCGTCATGGCTTGGGACATTACCCCGGCGGCAAACAGGAAAATCCCCCCGTGCCCGCCGAACGCCGCGAACAAAATCAACGCGACGGCGGCGACGGAAAAAAACGGCGCGAGGACGACGCTTGTCACGGGGGACAGCGCGCTCATACCCTTGAAGTAAATCGCGGCGGCGGGCAGCACGCACAGCGAGGCGCAGCACGCGGCGACGAGCGTCTCCGACAGGCGGCTCACCCTTCTTCGCGTAAGCGCGGGGGCGACGACCCCCACGCCGAAGGTTCCCGCCACGGAAAGAATCAGCCCCGCGTCAAGGCAGGCGTAGGGTTCAAACAACAGGATAAGCCCCAGCGCGAACCCCAAGGAATTAAACACGCAGCCCCTTCGCATGAACAACTCGCCGCCGTAGCACACGACGAGCATAAGCGCCGCGCGCACGACCGATTTCGACATATCGAAGAACACCGTGAAAACGACGATTATACCGAGCAGCAAAAGGAACTTCGCCGTCCGCTTGTTCCGCAGCGGCGTAAGCCCCGTCCCGAGCAGGACAAAGTGGGAAATCAGCGTCAGGTGCAAGCCCGACACCGCCGTATAGTGCGACGTTCCGCTGATTCTTATCGCCGAATCCAGTTCGGGGGACATAAGCGAGGTGTCGCCGAGGAAAACCGCGCACAGTAGCCCGCCCGTATCCCCCGGGAAGGCGGCCATGATTTTGCCCCTTATGTACCCGCTGTATTTCCGGATGCTCCCGACCGGCGTTTCGGCGGCGGTTTTCTTTATCTCGACGGCGGAACGCGCCTGCGCGCCGAGCAGTATTCCCCTCGAATAGTTATACGAGCGTTCGGGGAAAAGCCCGTTGTCCCGCAGAACGTACAGTTTCGCCTCGAAGGCGACGGTATCCCCGTATTTTGCGGCGACGTCCTGCGTAAGCGTTTGAACCTTCACAAAAACGCCGTCTATCTCGGTTTTGACCGTGTACGCCGCCAAATCGCCGGGATATTCCTTCTTATCCGTTATGACGCCCGTAAGGGCGACGCTCCTCCCGTCCGACGATAGGGCGGGCATAACCGTATTGACGCCGTAAACCGCTGAAACAAGCGCGCCCGCCCCCGAAAAAAGCAACGCCGCGCTCACGGCGGGCAGCCCGCGCGCGGCGGCGAGCGCGAACGGAACGAGCACGGCACACATGAACGCCGCGCCGACGACGCCGACACATTCCGAAACGAGCAGCCCCGCGAAATAAGAAAACCCCGCGACGGCGGCTTTGTTCCTGACTTTCAGGAGCGGCGCGAAATGGCGGGATTTTGTCGCGGCGGCTTTATCCCCGCCCTTCAACGCAGCCCCCGAAACCGCCGAGCTTCGCGCCGCCGAGCAGGTGGAAGTGCAAATGCCCCACGGTCTGCCCGCCGTCCTCCCCCACGTTGGTAACGACGCGCCAGCCGTTTTCGAGGGAGTTTTCCTCCGCGAGCCGCTTCGCCGTCAGCAAAATCGCCCCCGCGAGGGCGGCGTCGCTTTCGCGAAGCCCGTCCGCACCCGAAATATGCCGCTTGGGTATTATGAGCAGGTGGACGGGCGCTTGCGGGGCGATGTCCCTGAGCGCGACCATCTCCCCGTCCTCGTACACCTTTTCCGACGAAATCTCGCCGTTTATGATTTTACAGAACAAACAACCGTCCATAAGCCGTTACCGTCCTCCCTTAACAGTCATCCCGCCGTATTTTACAGACCTTCAAGTTCGCGGGCGCGAAACACGCTGCGGCGGCGACAAAACGGTGGTTTACATTGTCCACCGACACGCAAAAACCCTCCAAGGTACGCACGCCCAACAACGATAAATCGCCTTCCTCCGCGAAAACGACCTCGTCAACCGTAGAGTACCCTTCCGCCGTCAGTATGGCGTAACCGACGTCGCGCTCGATATAACCGCCGTCGGCGGTAACGAAGCGCATTTCACCGCGCGGGACTATTCCTATGTCCGACAACGCCCGGCGCGGCAGCCACGACAATTCCGCGCCCGTATCGACCAACGCCTCAATCGGCGGCGTGCGCCGCTCCTCCTCTTTCGGGTTTATCGCCGACAGATTCACTCTGAACGCGCTCATAAAACCGCACCCCCTTTTGACTGTTTCAATGACATTGTCGCATAAATCACCCCGTATGTCAAGTGCGTTTATCGAAAAAGTCATTGCCTTTTTGCCTATTGCCTTTTGAACGTTCTTGTGTTATAATACCCTTCGGGCGGCCTGAGCCGCGACGACGCGGCAAGCGGTTCTCGGAGGTTGCCTTATGAACGGAATAAAGATTAGGACGAAAATAATACTGCTGTTCACGGGGGCGGCGGTTTTATGCCTCGGGTTCGCCGTGACCGCGCTGCTTCTCGTCGCTTCTTTGAACTCGGCGAACGCCGACGAAGCCGCCCGCGCGACCGGCACACTCACCGTCGGAATATGCGTTTTCGCCGTCTTGCTGCCCGCCGGCTTTACGGCGGCGGGGCTTATCCTTTCGGGGACTATCTCAAAGCCCCTCAAATTCTTCGCGAAAGCCGTTTCCGGCATAGCCGAAACCGGGAATATCTTCCTTGAAGACGAAGCGTACAGGCAAAGCAAAATCCTCAACGCCCGAAAAGACGAAATAGGGGAAATTTCCCGCTGCGTCGGCGATATGCTCGCCATGTTCCGCGAAAAAATCAAGTCGCTCAACGCCGTCGCCGGCGGCGACTTAACCGCGAACATAGCCAACCGTTCGCCGAAGGACACGGTCGGCGCGGCAATGGTTTCGATGGTCGGAAGCCTTAACGGTATGTTTTCCGACATCCGCTCCGCCTCGGAAAGCGTGACGGAAGGCTCCTTCAAGGTGGACGACGCCGCGCGTTCCCTCGCGGACGGCGCCGCGCGACAGGCGGATTCGGTTCACGCGCTGAGCCTGACCGTGTCGGGCGTCGCGGAACAAACCGCGCAAAACGCCGAAATGGCGGCTCACAGCGCCTCGCTTTCCGGCACGGTAAAGACGCTTGCCGAAAAGGGCGAGCGGCAAATGGCGGAAATGATTAACGCGGTCGCCCTGATAAACAAATCCGGCGACGCGATAAGCACGATTATCAAGGTCATCGACGATATAGCGTTCCAAACGAACCTGTTGGCGCTTAACGCGGGGGTGGAAGCCGCGAGGGCGGGGCAGCACGGGAAGGGCTTCGCCGTCGTCGCGTCCGAAATACGCGCGCTGGCGGCGAAAAGCCAAAGCGCGGCGAGCGACACGGGCGAGTTGATTACCGATTGCGTCGAAAAGGCGCGGCTGGGTTCAAAAATAGCGAGGGAAGCGGTCGACTCGTTCAGGAAAATCGTCGAAAACATCACGGAAAGCGCCGAACTCGCGGAGAAAATCGCCGGCTTGTCCGACAGTCAGGCGTCGGTAATCGCCGAAATCAACGGCGCGATAGACCAAATAAACGAAACGGTTCGGCTCAGCAGCCAAACCGCGCGGGAAAGCGCGCGCGACAGCCGGGAAGTAAGCAGGCAGTCGGCGTTGCTGCGGGAATCCATCGGGAAATTCAAGATAAGGACGTGACGCCTCATGGTTAAAATCATCGCCGACAGCACCTGCGACCTGTCGCCGGAAATAATTCAAAAGTATGATATAACGCTTACCCCGCTCCTTATCGTTTCGGGGGACGACGAGTTCCGCGACGGCGTGAACATCACGCCCGCCGACATTTTCAGGATGGTGGACGAAGAAAAGCGCGTCTGCAAAACCGCCGCCGTGAACGTGTTCGATTACCAAAGGGTTTTCGGGGAATTTTCCGAAAAATACGACGAGGTAGTCCAGATATGTATAAGCTCCGGGTTTTCCGCCTGCTTCCAGAACGCCGCGCTCGCCGCCGCGGACTTCCCGAACGTGTACGTCGTCGATTCCAAGAACCTTTCGACGGGCAGCGGATACTTGGTGTATGAAGCCGCGCTCATGGCGAAAGCGGGCTGCGGCGGGGAGGAAATCCGCCGCCGCGTGGCAGAATACGCCCCGCTTATGAACACCAGCTTCGTCATAAACAGGCTGGATTACCTGCATAAGGGCGGGCGCTGCTCGCTGACGTCGCTCATAGGCGCGAGGCTCCTCGGCGTCAAGCCGTGCATCGAGGTGGCCAACGGGTTTATGCGCGTCGGCAGGAAGTATCACGGCAGGTTCGAGGGCTGCCTTTCCGAATACGTGAGGGAACGCCTGTCCGTTCCCGATAACATCGACCCGAAGAGGGTGTTCATCACGCACCCCATGTGCGACGGCGAAACCGTCGAGGCGGTAAGGCAGACCTTGGCGGAATGTTTCGGTTTTGAAGAGGTAATCGAAACGAGGGCGGGATGCACCATCTCGAACCACTGCGGACCGAACACGCTGGGAATCATATTCAGGCAGAAAACCGCGTATAAGTGAGAAAAAGGAGATATAACGTATGTCCAAAAAAGACTACGGCGACAATTCTTTGCAAGCCCTGAAAGGTCCC
>JAIRWE010000169.1 GCA_031253365.1 Oscillospiraceae bacterium
AGCATAGTAATCGCGCCCGCCGTAACTCTTGCCGACAAGGAATATCAGATGCTGCGCTCGGCGGCTTTGGATATTATAAGGGTTCTCGGCGTGGAGGGAGGCTGTAACGTACAGTTCGCGCTTGACCCTAACAGCTTTGAATACGCCGTCATAGAGGTAAACCCGCGCGTTTCGCGTTCTTCCGCGCTGGCGAGCAAGGCGACTGGGTATCCCATAGCCAAGGTCGCAACCAAAATCGCAATCGGATATACCCTTGACGAAATAAAAAACGCCGTGACGGGCAGCACCTGCGCCGCCTTTGAGCCGACCCTTGATTATGTGGCGGTAAAGCTGCCGAAATGGCCTTTTGACAAATTCGTTTACGCGCAAAAGGAATTGGGAACGCAGATGAAAGCGACGGGCGAGGTTATGGCAATCGCCGATACCTTTGAGGAGGCTTTGCTGAAAGCGGTTCAAGGGGCGGAACTGGGTCTGACGAACCTGGAGCTTCCTATATTATCGGTAAAGTCCGACGATGAAATCCGAGGACTTTTGAAGACTGTCACCGATGAAAGCCTGTTTGTGATTTTTGAGGCTTTAAAGAGGGGATTCGGCGTCGGCGAGCTTTATGAAACGACGAGGGTGGACCGCTGGTTTTTAAGCAAGCTGAACGCCATAGCGAAAAACATTTCTCAATACTCGGCGTCCAATCCCCGATTTATATATAAAATGGTCGATACCTGCGGCGGGGAATTTGAGGCGGAAACCCCCTATTTTTATTCCATACGCAACGGAACGGAAAACGAGGCGCTGCCTTTTATCGAAAAAAGCGAAAAGCAAAGGATTGTCGTGTTAGGAAGCGGCCCAATCCGCATCGGTCAGGGGATAGAGTTCGACTATGCCTGCGTGCATTGCGTATGGACGCTGAAAAGTATGGGCTACGAGGTAATCGTCATAAACAATAACCCCGAGACCGTTTCAACGGATTTTGATACCGCCGACAGGCTTTATTTCGAGCCGCTTTGCATAGACGATGTTATGGGCGTTATTGAGATTGAAAAGCCGGTCGGGGTAATAGTCGCGTTCGGGGGCGGGACGGCAATCAAGCTCACTAAGCGTCTGTCTGACCGCGGCGTGAATATTATAGGGACTTCCGCGGACAGCGTGGATATATGCGAAGACAGAGAGCGGTTCGACGCGCTCTTGGAGCGTCTTGACATAAAACGGCCGAAGGGCTTCGGCGTCACGAGCGCGGAAGAGGCGCTGGAGGCCGCCGATAAGCTGGGTTATCCCGTGCTTATGCGTCCCTCCTACGTGCTGGGCGGACAGAATATGATTATCGCCTTTTCGCCCGACGATATACGCGAATATATGAAAATCATACTCCGAAGGACGCAGGAAAACCCCGTTTTAATCGACAAGTATTTGGAGGGGCTGGAGATTGAGGTTGACGCGATTTGCGACGGCGACAAGTCGAGCGGCGGCGCGGGAGACGTGCTGATACCGGGTATAATGGAACATATTGAGCGCACCGGCATACATTCGGGCGACAGTATCGCCGTTTATCCCGCGCTGAGCGTGGACGACGGGCTTGCCGACAAGATTTTCGGCATTACGAAAAAGCTTTGCATCGCGCTGGACGTCAGGGGGCTCATCAATATCCAGTATGTGCTTTTTGAGGATGATATTTATGTGATTGAGGTCAATCCGAGAGCCTCGCGCACCGTTCCGTATATCAGCAAGGTCACGGGTATTCCGATGTGCGAGATTGCCACAAAGGTCAGCGCGGGCGGAACGCTCGGCGGTTTGGGTTATGCTTCGGGGGTGGCAAAAATCCCGCCTTATACGGCGGTAAAGGTACCGGTTTTTTCTTTTGAAAAGCTGGCGGATTTAGATACGCATCTGGGCCCTGAAATGAAGTCTACCGGCGAGGTTTTGGGGCTGGGCAAGAACCTTGAGGAAGCGCTCTATAAAGGTCTCGTCGCGGCGGGGTATAAAATGCAGAAGCAAGGCGGCGTACTGATAACGGTGCGCAACAGCGACAAGCCCGAAATAGGCAATATAACCGAGAAATTAGCCAAATGCGGATTTGCGCTCTTCGCGACGCGCGGAACGGCCAAATTGCTTGAAGCCAAAGGATTTAACGTACGGGTCGTTGAAAAAATACGCGAATGTTCCGATAATAACACGGCGACGCTTTTGGAAAGCGGAAAAATCAGCTATGTCATATCAACGTCGGAAAAGGGGAGGGACCCCGCTCTCGACGACGTTAAAATCCGTAGGAAGGCCTGCTCGCTCGGCATCCCCTGCCTGACGTCGATAGACACGGCGGACGCCCTCGCGGACAGCTTGCTTTCGGGATACGGCGAGCTTAACACGGAACTGATTGATATTAACAGGCTGCGGAGCGAACGGCTGAAATTGCCGTTCACCAAGATGCACGGCTGCGGCAACGACTATATTTACTTCAATTGTTTCGATACGGAAATCAATTCGCCCGAATCGCTGTCATTGCTGCTTTCCGACAGGCATACGGGCATAGGCGGCGACGGGGTGGTGCTTATACTGCCGTCCGCCGTTGCCGACGCTAAAATGAGGATGTTCAATCTTGACGGCAGCGAGGGGGGAATGTGCGGAAACGCAATCCGCTGCGTCGCGAAATATCTTTACGACAACGGAATAGTGAGGAAAAAGGAGATGAGCGTGGAAACGCTCAGCGGGATA